>JBIOWS010000394.1:0-5302 GCA_044868745.1 Candidatus Polarisedimenticolia bacterium | reverse complement strand
CCCTGCACGAGGGGCGGATTCGGCCTTCCGAACTGGACTCGGAGGGGTTCCTCAGCTGAACGGCGACTCAGACCTCCTCGATCGGAGGGGCGGGGAGCCTCGGGGTGACCTGGATGGTACGGTAGCGGCGCAGGATCACCTGGCCGCTCGGCATCCCCTTGCGTTTGTGGACGTGCTTGCGCTGCGTGTAGTGGACCTCGACGCGCCCCTCCTGGCGCGCGCCGCTGTAGAACGCGGCCAGCTGCGCTGCGGTGCGCAGGGCGGCTTCGGGAAGCGATTTGAGACGCCGGGGGTTGCGTACCACGACGTGCGCCCCCGGACGGTCGGCCGCGTGCAGCCAGAAATCGGCGGGAGAGGCGACGTGGAAGGTGAGAGTGTCGTTTTCCTCGCCGCTGCGGCCGACCAGGATGGTGAAGCCCTCGGGCGTGGTATGACGGCGCACCCGGGCCGGCGCTTCCTTCGCCTTCGGCAAGACGCTCTTCGCTGGCCGGGCGGCATGGACGAGCCCGAGGCGGGCCATCGACTCCCGCAGAGATTCGAGGTCCTCCGGGTCGCCCACGCGGGCGGCGTGCACAGCCAGCGCCCTCCACCCTTCGAGCCGCGCCCGGGCCGCCTCGAGTCGCCTGGGGATCGTTGCGCCGCCTCGCTTCGCCTTCTTGTAGCGTCCGAACAGGATCTGGGCGTTCTCCTGAAGGCTGCGGGCGGGATCGAGGGGAACCGCCAGCGGCGGGCCCTCCGGGTCGTACGGATCGATCACGCGGACGGTCTCGCCTTCGACCCGGGCGGACGCCAGGGACGCCAGAAGCGCTTCGCCGTAGCGGCGGTAGCGCTCACACTCCTGGGCCCCTTTCAGCTCCGCCTCCAACTTGCCGATGAGCGTTTCGAGACGTTCGATCTCCTTGCGGACCAACGCGACGTGGTGGTCTCTCAGGTCCTTGAAGTCGCGCTGTCGTTCGAGGAGACCGAGGCCGGCCTCCGCCGCCTCGGAAGGGCTCGTGAAGGAATTGGCGAAGGCCCGGGGGCCTATCGCCTCCGGCGGCGATCGGAGCGGCAGAGGAGCAACGACCAGACCGTCTCTTTCCGGAGGATCCGCGTCGGTCAGCTCCCCGAGCGGGCGGGGCGAATAAACGACGGGAGCCCAAATCCCCCTGCCGGCCGCCTCCAGAATCTCTCCGAGCCTGCGCTCCATCGCGGGTGCCTTGCCTTCCTCGGCCATGCCCTTCAGCTCGGCCGCGAACAGCGGGCTGATCCTGGCGAGGAAGTCGGCCGGATCGGCGAACCGTTCGCGGACGTAGGGGAGCGCCTCGGGACCCACGGGGATGCCGGCGTAGGCGTCGCGGCCCGGCGGCGGCAGATACCGCTCCCCGACGGACGGAGCGCGGAACTCGCTCCTCAGTTCGCGGCAGTAGCCCAGGATGAGACCGTCGGGATCGAGAAGCAGAAGGTTGGCCGACCTGCCGACCAGCTCCACGATCAGCTGACGTCCCGCCGTGCCGGCCGGCCGGCCCGGCAACCTGAACTTCATTTCGACGATCCGGTCCCACGGCCGCTTCTCCAGGCCTGCGAGGACCGCGCCGCCGATCTCCTGGTCGAGGTAGGAGGCGAACCTGTCGGGCGGCTCCTCGTGGATCCGCCGCGGGGGTACAAGCAGGTGGAAGCGGGGCAGGTCGGGTCGGACGGAAACGAGGAGGTTGTCCCGGGAAGGGGTGGCGAAACGGAACAGGTAGCGTTGCCGGCCGAGGTGAGAGATGCGCACCAGCTCGTGCTCGACCAGCCGCCCGGCGGCCTCGGCGACCACGGCGTGCAAGAGGAACTGATCCACGCCTCTCCTTCGGGCTTCTCAACACAACGGGCGACCGGTCACCCGGTCGCCCGTCGATGTCAGCGTGCCGGCGAGGCGCCGCACGCGGCGGCCCCGGCCGGCTGTAGACCCAGGTTCAGCGATCCCGGACCAGTTTGATGCCGCGAGCAACGGCGCGATCGATCTTCGCCTCGACCTGATCCGCCGGCAGTCTCTCGACCTCGGCGAGCTCGCTCACGATCAGATACTTGGCCTTGTCGAGCATGCGCCGTTCGCGATAGGACAGATTCTTCTGGAGGGCGAGATGACTGAGGCTCTTGAAGACCCGCGCGACTTCGGTGATCGAGCCGGTGCGCATCTTGTCGGAGTTCTCCTGGAAGCGCCCCTTCCAGTCGTCATAGAGTTCGACCTTGTTTTCCTTCAGGACGTCGTAGACCTGATCGATCTCCTTTTTGGACACCACGCGGCGCAGACCCACGTTGGTGGTATTGCTGCGGGGCACCATGACCGTGCTGTCATTGGAGACGATTCGCAGGAGGAGGAATTCTTCCTCCCGATCGCCGCTCGGCCGTGTCTGGATCTGTTCGATGACGCCTAGCCCGTGATTTGGATAGATCACCTTGTCGCCTATCTTGAATTCCAAGGGCAGCCTCCGCAAAGCACCGGATTCCTCTGGGTCTCCTGCACCGAATCGTGCTTGAATAATAGCAAAAATAGCCACTTAAATCAATCCGTTTCCGGCGGCGGTAAAATGCCCTGCTCGGAGGAGCATCGTTGATACGCATCGGCGTCGCTGGTTGGGACTACCCCGATTGGGCCGGCATGGTCTACCCCGCCCCCCGCCCGCCCGGGTTCGATCGGCTCTCGTTCATGTCCAAGTACTTCGACGCGCTCGAGATCAACGTCACCTTCTACCGGCGACCTTCCGCCGAGATGGTCCGGACCTGGGTTGGCCGTGTCCCGGCGGGAGGAGCCTTCCGCTTCACGGCGAAGCTCTACCGGGCGTTCACGCATGTCGGCAGGGACTCCCCCGCCGTGGACTCCCCGGGGCCGCAGGACGCAAGGACCGAGGCCGCCCTGTTCCGCGCCGCGATCGAGCCGCTGCAATCGTCCGGTCTTCTGGGCGCGGTCCTGGCGCAATTCCCGCACTCCTTCCGCGACCGACCCGAGAGTCGCCGTCACCTGGAATCTCTGGCCGGGCTGCTCCAGGGGCTTCCCCTCGTCGCCGAGTTTCGGCACCGGAGCTGGGACCATGAGGAGACGATCCGTCTTCTCGAGACCCTCGGCATCGGCTTCTGTAACGTCGATCAGCCCCCGGTGGGCGCGACGCTCCGACCGACGGGCTACGCCACATCCCGGGTCGCCTACATCCGCCTGCACGGCCGGAACGCGGAGAATTGGTTCAAGCGTGGCGTCCCCGCCTTCCGCCGCTACGACTACCTCTATTCGGCAGCCGAGCTGGAACCGTGGGTGGAAAGGGCGCGAGCGCTGGCGCGGCGGGCGGAGGAGGTGTTCATCATCGCCAACAACCATTATCGGGGCAAAGGGCCCGCCAACGGACTCATGCTGAAGGGAGCGCTGTCGGGCAGCCGGGTCCGGGCCCCCGCCGAGTTGGTGGCTGCCTACCCTGCTCTGGCCGAGATCGCCGACCCGGACCTCGGACGCCCTGTCCAGGGACGTCTGTTCTGAGAATCGCCCCGCTCAGTTGGCTTCTTCCGCGACCTCGGTTTCGGAGACGCTCTCGGTCCCATCCACCTCGATCGACACCTCGCGCACTTCGTCGATCTTGCAGTTGCCGCACAGAGGCAGTTTGTCGAACTCGTGCCCGAGGTAGCGACGGCGGATCTCGGTCGCGACCGCGCCGTTCCAGACTTCGTAGATGCTGCTCCGGGTGATATTGCCGAGCACCTGTTCGCGGCTGTAGTCGACGCAGCACAGGACCAGATCGCCATTGAACATGATGTAGGCCTGCTTGAACAGCCGGGTGCAGGTCGTGTAGTACGACATCGAGTGGGTCCGGCTGAAGCTGGCGGCATCCTTGATGTTGCCGCCGCGGTTCTCGAGGGTCGTGTATTTCGAGGCGACGCCGCGCGAGCGCCAGTAGGCGACCGCCTTGCGTGCGTCGATCACCGCGGTGTCCACCATCGTGATCCAGAGCTTCGGTCGCTCGAGTCCGCGCCGCCTCTGCGTCTCGAGGAAGTGATCGACGTTCGCGAGGGTCCTGTCGAAATTCATGTTCCCTCGCATGGTCTTTTCGTACGTCTCCTTTTCGATCCCCTGGAAGGAGACGTACAGTTCGTGAATACCGTCCCCTATTTCGAGAATCTTGTCGACGACAGGAGCGGTGAGGAAATGGCCGTTGGAGGTGATGACCACCTTGCACTCGGGGATCTTCTCGTTGATGTACCGGATCTTGTCGAACAGATCCCGGTCCATCAGCGGCTCGTTCATCAGATAAGGACTGATGCGCCGCACGCCGTGTCCGGCGGCCTCGTCGACGATCCGGTGGAAGAGCTCGATCGTCATCTTCCCTTTCGGCTGCTTGTCGTAGGTCTCCCCGTACGGACAGAAGATGCAGTCGGCGTTGCACCCCGTGAACGTCTGGATCTGAATCGTCCTGGGAAAGGTGGGGATCGGGCGGCGCGTGACCCGGTTCTTCAGCCGGAGCCATCGTGTATCTTCCGGCCGGTCCATGTAGTACTGGTTGATCTTCAATGCGCCCACCTTGCTCCCCCGATCGACCGGTAGACCTCCTCGGTTCTGGTCACCATCCGGTCGGCGCTGAAATCCTGCGCCCTCCGGCGGCCCGCCTCGGCGAACCGCGACCGCAGCGCCGGATCCGACGCCAGCAGGACGACCGCCCTCGCCAGTGCCGGCGCGTTGCCGGCCGGGACCAGAATGCCGTGGCGGGCATCTTCGATGATCTCCCGGACGTCGTCAAGGGTCGTCGCCACCACCGGGAGGCCGGCCGCCATCGCTTCCTTCAGGACCGCGGGTGACCCCTCACCCGAGAGAGAGGCGAGGACGAAGATGTCCATGCCCGCCAGGACGTCAGGCATATCTTCACGAAACCCGGTGAAGATCGCCTTGCCGCCCAGCCCGAGGCGCTCCGCCTGACGGCGCAGGGAGACCTCCCGCTCTCCCTTTCCGACGATTACGAAGCGCGCCGAGGGGACCTCCGTGGCGACCGCGGAGGCCGCCTCCAGGAAGACATCGATCCCCTTGTGGGCGGCGAAGTGACCGACGGTTCCGACGAGCACGGCATCGGCGCCGGGCCCTCCTGCGAGCGGCCATCCGAGCGAGGTTCGGAAGCGCTCCCGATTCCCCGAGGCGAAGCGCTCCGGGTCGATGCCGGAGTGCACGACGACGACGCGTTCCGCGGAGAGCCCCTGGGCGATCAGTCGCCGGCGGATCGCCTCGGAGACCGCCACCACGCGATCCACCCGCCAGGAATATTTGATCCGGCTCAAGACAGGAGTGCCGAGCGGGAACGAGACGCGC
>JBIOWS010000393.1:0-2583 GCA_044868745.1 Candidatus Polarisedimenticolia bacterium | reverse complement strand
CGAACTCCAGGATCCTGACCCGGGTCAACCCGCGAAGTCGGATGTTGAACCTCCCATCCGGCAGCCTTGCCTCGTCCTCGATCAATCCGGCACTGGCGATCGGGTAGACATCCGGGTTGCCGTCGTACCTGCCCTCCCATCCCGGTTTCAGTTGCGTCACGGCGATGATCCGGTCCGTGCGCAAGGCGTCCTCGGTCATCCGCCGGTAGCGGGGCTCGAAGATATGCAGCGGCAGACGGGTGTAGGGAAAGAAGACGACGTCCGGCAACGGAAACACCGGGACCGTCCCGCGCGCCTTCAGGATCTCGATAGCCCTCACCCCCTGGTCCATACTCGATGCCTCGCGCGCGCTAGGTCGGAGTCGTCCGCGCCTACGGCAGTCTAACCCGTCGCGCCGAATCGATCTATAGCGCACTCGTGTCTTGCTGGTGCGCGGCCGACCGGCGGTGCTATATTCTGGCCCGACGCACCGGAGGACTGGCATGGGACAATTCGTCCGCCACGTGTTCATCTGCACGCACGGCGAGTACTGCCCCTCCGATGGGTCCGCTGAGATCCACCGTCTGCTCAAAGAAGGCGTAGCCGCCTGCGGCCTCAAGGCAACGATCCGCGTGAACCGATCCGGGTGCTTCAACCAGTGCGGCAACGGCCCGATGGTGGTGGTCTATCCGGAAAACGTCTGGTACGGGGCGGTGACGCCGGAGAGGGCCGGGCGCATCCTGCAAGAGCATCTCCTAGGCGGAAATCCGGCGGAGGACCTCAGATACCGGCCTCCCGCACAGGGGCCGAACAAGAACCGCCAGCGGATGGCGGAGATTGACGCCGCCAGGGACCCCGCGAAGACGGGCGGGTCCGGCGTGAAATGAGGGACGAGGAATGCTGAAACGCAGGTCGGCCTGGATCTCGACGGAGGGCCTCCTTGGAGCCGGCGCGGGAGGAGCCGCCGCGGCGGCCGTCTGGGTCATTCTCGGACCACCGGGCTCGGCCGCCCGCAGCCTCGCGGGCTTCGCGCTGTTCCTCGCGGGCTACCTGTGCGGCGTCCTGCTCGCCTGCAGGAAGAGCGAAGCCGCCGATGCGCGCGCGCTCCTGGAGCTGAGGGAGGAGCTGCGCTTCAGCCAGGATCACATTATGGCGAACGAATCGTTCCGGTCGCTGGGGGCCTACCTCGAGATCGCCGCCCACCAGATGAGGGAGCCGTTCGAGTCGTTGACCGTCGGAGTCAACGCGCTCTCCGCGGACGCCTCGCTCCCGGAGCCCGCGCGCGCGTCGGTTGTCGCGCTGCGCCGACAGGTCGAAGCTCTCCAGGCAGTGCTCCGCTATCTGACAGCCTTCACGATGACCAAGCCAGGTCGCGCCCCGTTCAGCGTCAACACCCTCCTGCACGAGGCGATCCTCCTCTGCCGCCAGCGGGCCGCGGAGAAGTCCATCGCCATCGAAGAGCGTTACGCCACGATCCCCCCCGTGATGGGATCCGCGGGCCGCATCCATCAGGCGATCTTCAACGTCATCGTCAACGCCATCGAGGCGATGCCGTTCGGAGGAGGCACGATCGTGGTCGAAACGGCACACGACAGCGACCGTGTCATCGCCCGGGTCCGCGACCCGGGGATCGGAATCCGCCCGGAGCACCTGCCGAGGATCTTCGAACCGTTCTTCACGACCAAGCCGGAAAAGAAGGGAGTCGGCCTCGGCCTGTGGACCGCGCGTCAAATGCTGGACATCATCGGCGCGGACATCAGCGTGATCAGCGCCCCGTTTCAGGGGACCGAGGTCACTTTGAGTTTTCCGCAGGCGGCCCCGCTGCGGCCCGGTCGCCAGGGAGTCGAGCACCCCCCGGAGCTGCAGAGAAACACCGCCGGGGAGCACGATCGCCAGATCGCCTGAGGCGCATGCGCGTCGGCTCCAGCGAGTCTCCCGCGCCGTTGTGCGGAACGAGGCGCGGCGTGACGATTTCGGACCGCGCGAATGTGCGGATTCCTCGGCGCCGCGGACTCTTGACACCGCGGGTCACGATTAAAGTACGATCCGCAGCCGATCTCCAGGGAGCGCCGTGTCCGAGGGACGAAAGGGGCCGAGGCGCGCCGCGCAGGCCGCCATCGACGTGCTGCTGAAGGAGGATCGCCTTTTCCGGCCTTCCCTCGCCTTCCGCAGGCACGCCGCCATCGCGGATGCGGGAATTTACGCCCGAGCCGCCCGGAACCCGGAAGCGTTCTGGGCGTCCTTCGCCCGGGAGCTGATCTGGTCCCGGCGCTGGAAGAAGGTCCTGTCCTGGAGCCCTCCGCACGCACGTTGGTTCGTCGGCGGAAAGCTGAACGTCAGCGCCAACTGCCTCGACCGACACCTCGGAACGCCGGTCCGAAACAAGGCGGCGATCCTCTGGGAGGGTGAGCCCGGCGACGAGCGCACGCTGACCTACGCGCAGCTGCATCGCGAGGTTTGCCGCTTCGCCAACGCGCTGAAGAGGCTCGGTGTGGGCAAAGGGGACAGGGTCACCCTCTACCTGCCACTCGTCCCCGAGCTGGCGATCGCGATGCTGGCCTGCACGCGTATCGGTGCTGTCCACAGCGTCGTCTTCGGCGGCTT
>JBIOWS010000392.1:0-3273 GCA_044868745.1 Candidatus Polarisedimenticolia bacterium | reverse complement strand
TCCGCGCGGCCGTGCCTCGCCGGTACGAGTCGCTTCCCGATTCGCCCCAGGGCGACCTGGACATTTGGGTTCATCCGGATGACCTGAAAACCGTTCTGGGGGAAGTGCGCGCGCAGGCGACCGAGTCCGGATTCCGGTTTTTGTTCGCGGAGAGGGTCTGGAACCACCACCACGTCGTGTTGTGGCGCCGCCCGGAGGAGACCGAGGCGAGGCCGATCGGGCTGCATCTGGATCTGCAGACGGCCCTCGGCTTGAAAGGGTTTCTCTACTCCCCGGTCGAGCCGTTCCTCGTCGATCCGGAACCGCGGAACGGCGTGTCGATTCCGCCGGCCGCCGCGCGCGTCGTTGCGCTTGCCCTCCACGTCCTTCTGGATAAGACGCGGGTGCGTGAAGACGATCGGCAGGCCCTGCGCCGCGACGTGGCGGAGGGGCTGAAGCCGTTCGCGGCCGCCGTCCTTCCCGCCGGCGCGGGAAGCCGGCTCGCGGACTGGGTGCTCGCAGGCGCTCCGGAAGCCCAGGTCGGCAGGCTCGTCTCATCGCTTCGCCGCGCCCTGCGGAGGCGATACGTGCTTAATTATGTGCGCCCGGCCTGGGTGCGGCTGGGACGCTGGATGCGCTACCTGGGTCCAAGGCGAGGCGTCCTGGTGGCCCTCGTCGGCCCGGATGGCGCCGGCAAGAGCACCCTCGTCCAGGCCGTCCTTCCCTGGATACCCTCCGGCCCGTTCCCCGTGAAGGCGACCTACATGGGCAAGCGGGACACCTTCCTGCCCACGAGCCGCCTGATCCGGCGGCTGTCGCTTCGAAACGGCAAGGCGACTGCCGGTTCCAACGTCGGTCCCGCCCCTGGTCTCCTGCGGCGCGCCCTGCGCAGACTGAAAGACGCCGCGGGCCTGGCGAACTGGGTGATCGTACAATGGGCGAGGTACCTGGTAGAGGTGAGGCCGATCCTGCAGCAGGGCGGCGTGGTCCTGACGGATCGGTACTTTTTCGATTTTGTCCAACGTGACTCCCCGAGCCTGGCGCACCATCCGCTCGTCGGGAAGGCTCTCTGTCGCTGCTTCGCCAGGCCGGATCGGACCTATCTCCTGTGGGAGGAGCCTGAGGTCCTCTGGCGCCGCAAGGCCGAGGGCTCACGGGAAGCGGTGGCCGAGACTCTGGATCGGTATCGACGGCTGGTTCGCCTGATTCCGGGAATCCGCGAGGTGCGGACGGACCGTCCGGCGAGGATCATCGCCGGCGCGATCGCGATCGACATCGCCGGGCTGCTAGAGTCCCGGTGTCGCCTTTAGCCGTGGATGGGAGCCTCTGGTCGCTCCTGCTGCCGGCTCGACGGGACGTTCCTGTCCTGATCGCCGGCCGGCCCGAAGCCTCCATGAGGAAGGCCCTCGGAACGCGTCCGGTC
Source organism: Candidatus Polarisedimenticolia bacterium (assembly GCA_044868745.1). Lineage (GTDB taxonomy): Bacteria > Acidobacteriota > Polarisedimenticolia > Gp22-AA2 > Gp22-AA2 > JBIOWS01. The sequence goes on along the minus strand of JBIOWS010000392.1, from coordinate 1,871 downwards.
TCCGCCTCGTCGGCGGAAGGTTCGTTCGGGGCGGTCCTGCGGTTCCCGGGTGGGCCGGCCCCAGACCCCGCGGCCATCGACACGCTGGTGCGGGCGCTCGCGCCTCAGGGTTACCTGGTCTGGATCACCAGGAGAGGCCCCTGGCGCTCGCCCGAGCGGGCGGAGGCGCCCCCGGACGTTCTGGCAAGGATCGGCACGATCGAGACTTTCCTCGGGGATCGCAACTCCCTCTGGCGTCCTGGAGCGCACGGCTCCCGGCCGCTCGCGCGCACCGGCAAGTCCGACCTCGTCCTGAGGACGTTGCGCCGCCTGGTTTCTCCCCTGTTCGGCTCCCTGACGCTGCAACCGCATTACGGAGTCGCCCTGGTCGTTCCGGGCGCCGGCCGCGGTGGCTGGATCATGGACCTCATCGCGGAGATCTCGCTGCGCGGGACCGTGCCGGTCCACCTCGATCACCTTGTCCGGATCGATTGCACGGAGACCGGTGTTGCCGTGGCGCAGATCGCCATCCCTGCCGGCCGGCGATGGGCGCTGAAAGTCGCCCTGCACGAGCAGGCGATGGAACGGATGAGGGCGCAAGAGGCCCAGATCGCGTCCCTGCGTGCCCGCGGGGGTCTGCCCGAAGTCCTGCTGCACGCCGCGCCGAGGATCCTGGAATCGGGGATTTTTCACGGGCTGTTCTACGCCTTGGAGGCGTGGCTCCCCGGCGAGCCGGGATCGATCCTGATGTACCGCCTGGAGGCCCGCGAGAGGGTGATCGATCGGGCCATCGACTGGGTGACCTCGCTCCATCGTGCGACCCTAGCGCCCGGGCGTCCGGCTGCCGAGTACGGGGGGATGGCGCGCTCCGTCCTGACCGCCATCTCCACGAGGCTGGGCGAGGAGGATGCGCGGTTCGCCGGCGCGGCGGCCGACTACCTCGAGGACAGGCTGGGGGGGACGGCGCTGCCGTCCGTTCAGGGACACGGCGATTTCTGGCTGGGAAACGTCCTGATCGACCCCCGGACCTCCGCGGTGACCGGCATCGTCGATTGGGACCAGGCCGACGCCGAGGCGCCGCCCCTGGAGGACATCCTTCACCTGCTGTCGCATCGGAAGTGGCTGTTCAGCATTTACGATCCCGGTGCCTGGATCCGCAAGTGCCTCGCAGGAGGTCTCCCGGCTCGGGACAACGATCGCCTGTCCGGATATCTGCGCGCCCTTGATCTCGATCGGCGCTTCCTGGGGCCCCTGTTGCTGCTCTACTGGGTCCGCTACCTGGCGACGCGCGAAGTCTTCTTCAGGAGCACCCCCGGCTGGTACGTTCGCTCTTTCGGGAGGGTGCGGGATGCGCTTCTCTCCGACCGGCTGGATCGGGCACTGGACCGTATCGGATCCAGGTCGTAGGGGCCGAGTCTCCTCACCCGGCCTTCAACACTTCACGGGCGCAGGCGGCGGCGGAGTCGGAAGCGAGCCCGCGCGCCCCGATCTCGGTGCGGCGCATCAGCAGGTCCTCGATGCTCTGCGCCATCTCTTCGCGCGCGCCGCGAACGAGTTGCGCCTTGATGACGGGAGCGCCGGGCACCAGGCGCCCGTCCCAGCCGGGCACCGTGTCGCGGTAGGCGAGCACCGCCTCGTAGCGACAGCCGTAAGCGCGCACGAGATGGTGCAGGATATCCAACTCGAGCGTGCCGCCATACCGTCGCTCAGCGGACCTCTGCAGCTCCTCCGGCGAGGAGAAACCGGCCCCGGGGAGGGGCGTCGAGGCGGTCCGACAGCGCTGCCTCCCGCGACCCAGCCGACGGGCGGCGAGGTCGACGACGCGTTCGGCGAGCACGCGCGCCGTGGTGAACTTGACGCTGATGGCGCTGATGAGGCCCGGCGCACCGCGA
>JBIOWS010000391.1:0-2479 GCA_044868745.1 Candidatus Polarisedimenticolia bacterium | reverse complement strand
AGGGGAAGGGGACGCTCGAAGGGCTCGGTCTGGGGCTGATGATCGGGATGTGGTGCTACAACACGCTCGATTCCGTCTCGATCGTCGCCGGGGAAGTGGCCGATCCCACGCGCGCCTACGGGCGCGCCTACGCGTTGGTCCTGCCGTGCCTGGTCCTCGCCTACCTGTTGCCGATCGCGGTCGGACTCGGGATCGACCCGGCCTACGGCAGCTGGGAGGATCATCACTTCTCGACGCTCGGATACCGCCTGGGAGGGGAGTGGCTCGGGACCTGGATCGCTCTCGGCGCCCTGGTCAGCAACGCGTCGCTGTTCCACGGCGCGCTCATGGTCAACACCCGCGTGCCGTTCGTCCTGGCCCGCGAACGGCTCTTCCCTTCGCCGTTCGCGGCGATCGACGCCCGGAGCGGCGCCCCCTGGGTCTCCCTCTTGTTCGCCGGGGCCGTCTACACCCTGATCGCTTTGCTGGTCGAACATTTCGTCAGCATCGTGGTCTGGAACCAGTGGCTCAACCTCGGCATCTATACCTTGTTGTATCTCTCCTTCCTGATGCTGCGCTGGAGGCAGCCCGGGCTGCCGAGGCGCTTCCGGGTGCCCGGAGGCTGGCCCGGGGCGATCGCCCTGTGCCTCGGGCCGTTCTTGATCTGCTGGGTGGGGGTGCCGATCGGTGCCAGGCGATTCGCCTGGCCGGGACTGCTCGGGCTGGCCAGCGGGCCTGCCGCCTACGTAGTTCTCAAGGCGACCCTGGGGCGTCGAAGCGCTGCAGGAACCAGCGCTTGAACCCGGCGGCGTGCGCCTCCTGGGGCGTATAGACGCCGTGGGCGTGGGCCCGCGACCCGACCCCCTTCTGCACCGCCTCGCACACCTTCCAGTCCTGCCGGCTGACCATGTCGATGAACCCCACGGCGTCCGCCGGGTCGAAATCGTCGCGACGCATGGTGCCCGGCTCGAACAGCCACTCGGAGACGATGCGCGTGCGGGCGGGGCCGAGCGGCCAGAGGGTGCGCGCATGGGCATAGTCGGGAAACAGGTTCAGCATCAGGCTCGGGAGGATCATCTCGCCGTTATATTTTCTGCGTTCCTCCTCGCTCAAGCCGGACATCAGCGGCCGGCGCGTCGCGCCGCCGAGAGTGAACGTGGTTGCCCCGTCGCGGAAATAGGCCACGTCCTGCCCGTCCGGGGTGTCCACCTCGCCTTTGCGGTAGAGGGGCACGAGATCGCACAGCTCGGGGTGAACCCCGGGGCAGTGGTAGCACTCCATGTAGTTCTCGACCAGGATTTTCCAGTTGCACGCCACCTCGTCCAGGCGGCGCGCCCCGACTTTCAGCGAGGCGAGCGGGTAGCGCCGCACCCGGGCCGCGGCGTCGCCGAGCTGGGCGGCGAGCGGGGCGGCCCGCGCGCCCTCCAGGTTGACGAACACGAACCCTCCCCAGACATCCAGCGCGACCGGATAAAGCGAGTACCGGTCCTTGGGGAACCCGTCTTCCTGACGGAGGTGCGGCGTGCCGATCAGCCGTCCGTCAAGGGCATAGGTCCAGGCGTGATAGCCGCAGCGGAGCGCCCCTTTCAGTCGCCCCTCCTCCCCGTCGCACAGTCGGGCCCCGCGGTGCCGGCAGACGTTGTAGAAGGCGCGCAGCGTTCCCCGAGTGTCGCGCACGACGAGAACGCTCTCATCCCCGACCGGTAACGTGAGGTAGGTACCCGCGTCGGCGAGTCGTTCCTCCCTGCCCGCGCAAAGCCAGGAACGGTAGAAGATCCGCTCCCATTCGCGGGCGAGGATATCCGGATCGCTGTAATACCTTCCGGCGAGCGTCGGCTCCAGAGGGCCGACCTTTCTCACCGAGCCGCCGTCCATGGTCGCCTCCCGTGAAACGCGCGCGAGACTGCCCGTGGCGCATGATAACACCGCCCCGGTTGCGCGCTTGCGGCGGCGCCTCCGGGTGGGATAGATTGTGGATCCCCTCGGTGGGCCGTTAGCTCAGGCGGTAGAGCATCTGACTTTTAATCAGAGGGTCGCTGGTTCGAGTCCAGCACGGCTCACCATTTCTCCAGCCCCGTCCGCGCCGCCGGGAGGCGATTGAGTGCGTGTTCCGCCCAGGCCGATTTCGTTCAGGCTCAATGCGGTGCAGGCGCGGGGCGCCGCGCTGGGGCTCGGCTCGGCCGCGCTGTTCGGCGTCAGCGCGCCGCTTGCCAAGCAGCTCCTGACGGCCTGCGGCCCGCTGACCCTCGCGGCGCTTCTCTACCTCGGTGCCGGGGCGGGTTTGCTGGTCCTCTCCCCGCCGTGGGGCAGGGCGCACAGGAGGCGGCGGGGCGCGGAGGCACCGCTGCGCCTCTCCGACCTGCCGCTTCTCGTTGGGAGCGTGATCACCGGGGGCATCCTGGGTCCCCTGTTGCTGATGGTCGGACTGCAGCGGGTCTCGGCGGTGAGCGGATCCCTTCTGATGAACCTGGAGCCGCCCCTCACCATATGCCTGGCGGTG
>JBIOWS010000390.1:0-3814 GCA_044868745.1 Candidatus Polarisedimenticolia bacterium | reverse complement strand
TGAGGCCCGCGAGCAGGGCCGACTCCGAGAGCGTCAGGTAGCGCGCCTCCTTCCCGAAATAGTGCCGCGCGGCGGCGCCGATGCCGATGATGGAGATCGGGCCGCGCTGCGCCAGGTAGATCTGGTTCAGGTAGCGTTCCAGAATCGTGGACTTGGTGTGCATCGCCTCCAGGCTGAGCGCCGCGAGGGTCTCCCAGATCTTGTTGACCATGGTCCGCTCGCCGCCGTTCGGGTAGAGGTTCTTGGCGAGCTGCTGCGTGATGGTGCTCCCCCCCTGGACGACTTCCCCGCTTCGCACATTGGCGTACACGGCTCGCAACACCGCCCACGGATCGATGCCGGGGTGTCTGTAGAACCGTTGATCCTCGACGGCGACGACCGCTTCGAGGAGCGTCTGCGGCAGCTCGGCGATCGTCACCTTCGTCCTTTCCTCACGGGCGTTCCCCGACAGCGTGCCGATCGACTCAGGTTCGATCAACGCGTGTTCAAGGCTCGATCCGGTCGTCATGTCCTCGAGGTGGCTCACGCGCCCGAAACTGATCCGCACGCTCACCGGCTCCGCCTCGACCCGGCCGGAGGGATAGTCGAAAGCGTTCAGATAGATCTCGAAGGTCCGGAATCGGGTGGCGAACTCGCCCGGTGTGGTCGGATGGCCCTCGACCTTGCGGTACCCCAGCCGCGTGAGCCTCTCCGCCAGGACCCGGCGATCGAGGTCGGTCCCCTCGGACAGGACGAGAGGGGCCGAGAACACGCGCACCAGCGCCGCGGCTTCCATGTGGGCGCAGCGCCAGTTGGCGTCGACAAAAGCGATGCTGAGAAGCCCGGCCAGGGCCAGCGCGAAGGCGATCGCCAGCCTCAGGATGGCCCGAGTGGCGGCTCGGCGGAGCCCGTCACCGGGCTGGCCGCGCCAGCCGAATCGACTCCAGGGCATGGACATAAATCCTTCGGGTTCTCGCCCTTGAAGGTGCCGTTTAGAGTATCACGGCACGTCGGCCGGGACGATGCGCTATCATCCCGGCTCGCCTGATCCCGACCCGACGGGTCCCGGGGAGATCATCCGGTGCGCCAGCCAATTCTGACGATCGTTGTGATCGCTCTCGCGCCGACTCTTATCTTCGCCGGCCCGATCGACGAAGCGCGCTCGCTCTTGCGCCGGCTCGCGTCGATCCCCGGGGTCGCCGGATACGAAGGCGCGGTCCGCGACGCCGTCCGGGGAGAGCTGCCCGGATGGGCCAAGCCCGAGGTGGACAACCTCGGGAACCTCACGGTGAGCGTCGGCTCGGGGCCTCCGCATCTCCTGGTGGTGGCCCACACGGACGAGCCCGGGTACGTGGTCAGCGGCATCACCGAAGCCGGGTACCTCAAGCTGCAAAGGCTGTCGCGCGTCACGCTGCCATCCTTGTTCGATCAGTTCCATCAGGGTCAGCCTGTGGTCCTCGCCACGCGGCGGGGGATTGTGTCGGGGGTCACCGTCATGTACTCCACCCATCTGTGGCGAGGGAACGACGCGCCGATTAAGAAACCCGTTTTGGACGAGGACCTGTTCGTGGACATCGGCGCGCGCTCCCGCGCGCAGGTCGAGGCGGCCGGTGTCGCGCTCCTCGACCCCCTGGCCATCGCCCGGCGGATCGTCGACCTCGCGGAAGGGAAGCTCGCCGGGCCGGCGATGGACGACCGTGCGGGCTGCGCGTCGCTCGTCCTGCTGCTGCGGACGCTGGAGCCGGTCGAGGTGCGTGGCACGCTCACGGTCGCTTTCGCGGCGCAGAGCCTCATGGGAGGGCGGGGGGCCTCGCGGCTGGCGGAGCGGCTCCACCCGGACGACGTGCTGGTCGTCGATCCCCCCCTGCCGTCCCAGGGGCCGCAGGACGGCCAGGAACGTTCGGTCTTGCTGGGAAGGCCGGTGGTCGGGATCCCCGGGACGGGCGAAGGGTTCTCGCAGGAGCTTTACAACCGCGTGGCAGGACACGCCGCCCGCGCGAACATCTCCCTCCAGCACGCGTCGTACCCTTCCTCGGTGGATGGACGACCGTTCGCCGGTCAGGCACGCGTCCTGCCTCTCGGTGTGCCGGTTCTCTACTCGGGCACTCCCGGCGAAGTGGCAGACGTCCATGACCTCCTGTCGCTGTCGCGTCTTCTGAAATCGATCGCCGAGGAGGAGAGGTGATGCCGATCCCCCCCCGACTGCGGGCACCTGGTGTCCTCATGGCGATGCTCGTCGCCGCCCTGGCCATCCCTTCACCAAATGCAGGCGCTGCCCGGCATCCAACAGAGGACGAGACCGGGAGCTTCGCGCTCTTGAAGACGCTGCTCGAAACGCCCGGCGTCTCGACGCGCGAGGAGCGCGTGCGTGATCTCATCAAGACGCTCTTGCCGGGGTGGGCGAAAGCGGAGGTCGACAAGAAGGGGAATCTCCTCGTGGTGGCGGGGCCGGAGCGCGCCTCCAAGAGCCTGTTGTTCATCGCGCACATGGACGAGACCGGCTACCTGGTCGCCGGCGTCCGGGAGGACGGAATGCTCCAGGTCCGTCCGGTAGGCGGCTTCTTCCCGACACTGTACGAAGGGCAGGTGGTCCTGATCCGGACGACACGAGGGGATGTCGGGGGGGTCATCCCGCCGCGATCGGGCTACTTTGCGGGCAGTGAAGCACCCGATGCGTTCGGGGGGGAGGCGCTCCGCGTGGACGTCGGAACGCGCGACCGGGCCGGCAGCGAGGCGCTGGGAGTCGCCCCGGGCGACCCGGTGACCATCCCGAAGCAGTTCCTGCGGCTGGCGGGGTCGTTCGGAGCGGGACGGGCGGTCGACGATCGGGCGGGGTGCACGGCGCTCCTCCTGGCGCTTCGTCGCCTGGATCCGGAGCGCCTGCGCCACAGAGTCACGTTCGCCTTCTCCGTGGAGGAGGAGATCGGCCTCGAGGGGGCGCGCGCGCTGGCCGAAACGCTGCGGCCCGACGTGGCGATTGGAGTCGATACGTTCGTCTCCTCCGACTCCCCGCTGGAACGGCCGGCGTTTGCGCGCGCGATCCTCGGCAACGGACCGGTGATACGCGCCATCGACAGCAGCAACATCACCGATCGACCCCTGGTCGACCGGGTCCTGGCCCTGGCGCGCGAGGCGGGCCTGCCGATCCAGTACGGGCTCACGCGCGGCGGGAACGACGGCTCGGTCTTCCCACCACTCGGAGTGCCGAACCTGGCGATTTCCTGGCCGACGGTCAACTCCCACTCCCCGGTGGAGGTGATCCACGAGGGCGACCTCGACGGCCTGGCGCGTCTGGTCCAGTTGATCGCGGAGCGCTGGTGAGGGTCCGGACCGGCGCGACGGATCGCGGGGTCAGGACTTGTCGTTTTCGGGGCGCAGCGTCAGGCTGTCCTCGTAGGAGGCCTTGAAGATCGAGGACAGGTCCCCCTCGAGGATGTCGGCCGGCATCGAGGCACGGTCGACGATGACGCGGTTCCTCGAGACCTGCTTGGCGCGATAGAGGGCGTTGTCGGCCGCTTTCAGGAGGTCGTCCTCGTTGCGAAACGTGCTGTTGGCCGGGAAGGAGGCGATCCCGGCGCTCACCGTCATGCGGACGAGGAACTCCTTGTACCTGTAAATCTGCTCCTCGGCCGCCTTGCGGACCCTCTCGGCCACGATCGCGGCGCGGATCCCGTCCGTCGACGGCAGAACCGCCAGGAACTCCTCCCCTCCGAAGCGCCCCACGATGTCGGTCGTGCGGGCATTGTCGCTCAGCAGCCGGCCGAACTCCCGCAACACGAGATCGCCGCAGTCATGTCCGTACTTGTCATTGACCTGCTTGAAGTGGTCCAGGTCG
>JBIOWS010000389.1:0-6105 GCA_044868745.1 Candidatus Polarisedimenticolia bacterium | reverse complement strand
TGTCCACCTCGCCGGCCTGCGCCTGGACCGACAGATTCTTGTGCACGATGCCGATGCCTCCCTGTTGCGCCATGGCGATCGCCAGGCGCGACTCGGTCACCGTGTCCATGGCGGCGGAGACGAGAGGGATGTTCAGTCGGATGTTGCGGGTGAACTGCGTGCCGACGTCGACGCGGCTCGGGATGACCTCCGATCGCGCGGGCAGCAGCAGCACGTCGTCGAACGTCAGGGCCTCGGGAATCGGTCCGTCCAGCCTCTACCTTCCTCTCATACCCTTACTCCGTGCGGCGCCGCCGGGCGGGCGGGCGTACCCGTCCCCTCCTCGGACCCGTGGCACTTCTTGTATTTCTTTCCGGAGCCACAGGGGCACGGCTCATTCCGCCCCACCCGGGAGGGGGCCCGCTGCGCGGCACGCGGCGCTTCCTTGGCCGGGGCGGTATAGACGAGATCGCGCTGCTGTCGTTGTCGCATCTCCTCCTGCTGCGCCTGGACCACCGCGTCCATCCGCCAGAGGTTCATGATCATCTCGTCCTCGATCCTCTCCTTCATCAGGCCGAACATGACGAAGGACTCCTTCTTGTACTCGGTCAGTGGATCGCGCTGACCGTAGCCCCGCAGGCCGATCCCTTCCTTGAGATGATCCATGGCGAGCAGGTGGTCCTTCCAGGCGGTGTCGATGACGTACAGCATCAGGCTCCGCTCGTGCTGCCGCATCACCTCGAGCCCGAGCGCCCGCTCCTTTTCCTCGTAACGCTCCCTGATCTTCTGCCAGAGCGTCGATCTGAGATCCGGCGCGTTGATCGTCTTCCAGTCGATGCCGAGCGCCTGCAGCTCGAGTCCATAGAACCGCAGAAGGCCGTTACGCAGCTCGTCCGTCTGCCAGTCGTCCGGGTCGACGTCAGGGTTACAGGAGGAATCGAGCAGGTAGTCGAGGACCTCCTCGGCCTTCTGCAGGAGATATTCGCGCTGCCCCTTCCCTTCCAGCAGCTCGCGGCGCAACCGGTAGATCTCGGTGCGCTGCTTGTTCATGACGTCGTCGTACTCGAGGAGGTGCTTGCGGATCTCGAAGTTGCGAGCCTCCACCTGCTTCTGGGCGCGCTCGATGGCCCGCGTCACCATGCCGTGCTCAATCGGCACCCCCTCTTCCATCCCCAACCTCTGCATGAGGCCCGAGATGCGATCCGACCCGAAGATGCGCATCAGGTCGTCCTCGAGCGACAGGTAGAAACGGGAGGACCCGGGATCCCCCTGGCGCCCTGCCCGGCCGCGCAGCTGGTTGTCGATGCGCCGCGCCTCGTGGCGCTCCGTGCCCAGGATATGCAGGCCGCCCAGCGCCACCACGCGGTCGTGCTCGTCCGTGCACTGACGCCGATAGCGCTCGAGGATCTCGCTCCACGCCTCGGGAGGCACCTCCTCCGGGTTGATCCCGTGCTCCTGCCACTCGCGCCTTCCGAGGAATTCGGGATTGCCCCCCAGGAGGATGTCCGTCCCACGGCCGGCCATGTTGGTGGCGATGGTCACGGCTTCGAGGCGGCCTGCCTGGGCGACGATCTCCGCCTCCTTTTCGTGATACTTGGCGTTCAGGACGACGTGCCGGATCGCTTTCTTGCGCAGCAACTCGCTCAGGTGCTCGGACTTCTCGATGGAGATCGTCCCCACCAGGACCGGCTGTCCCTTCTTGTGAAGGTCCTCGATCTCCTCGACGACGGCGGAGAATTTCTCGCGCTCGGTGCGATAGACCACGTCGGGGAACTCAATCCGGACGAGGAGCCGGTTGGTCGGAACCACCATGACTTCGAGCCTGTAGATCTTGTCGAACTCGACCGCCTCGGTGTCGGCGGTGCCGGTCATGCCGGCCAGCTTCCCGTACATGCGGAAGTAGTTCTGGAAGGTGATCGTGGCGAGGGTCTGGTTCTCTTTCTGGACCCTGACTTTTTCCTTGGCCTCGACCGCCTGGTGCAGCCCGTCGCTCCAACGGCGGCCCGGCATGAGGCGTCCGGTGAACTCGTCCACGATGATCACCTGACCCTCCTTGACCACATAATCCACGTCGCGCTTGAACAGGACCTGCGCCCGGAGCGCCTGCTGGACGGCGTGGTTCAGCTCCATCTGGGCCGGATCGTAGAGGTTGTCCACGTGCAGTGCCTTCTCGGCCTTTTCTACGCCCTCCTCCGTCAGGGCCACCGTCCTCGCCTTCTCGTCGACCGTGTAGTCCAGATCCCTCTTGAAGCGGGGGATGATGGTGTCGGCGCGCGTATAGAGCTCGGTCGATTCCTCGGACGGACCGGAGATGATGAGCGGTGTGCGGGCTTCGTCGATCAGGATGGAGTCGACTTCGTCCACGATGGCGAAGTGATGTCCCCGCTGCACCATCGCTCCCAGGGAATACTTCATGTTGTCCCGGAGGTAGTCGAAGCCGAACTCGTTGTTCGTGCCGTACGTGACATCCGCGGCATAGGTCTGCTGACGCTCCGCGTCGCCCATGTCGTGTTGGATGGCACCGACTGAGAGACCCAGGAAGCGATAGATCGGTCCCATCCAGGCGGCGTCACGGCGCGCCAGATAGTCGTTGACCGTGACGACGTGGACTCCCTTGCCGGCCAGGGCATTGAGGTAGACGGCCAGGGTCGCCACCAGCGTCTTCCCTTCGCCGGTCTTCATCTCCGCAATCTTTCCCTGGTGCAGGACGATCCCGCCGACCAGCTGGACGTCGAAGTGCCGCATGTTGACCGTGCGGCGGGCGGCCTCGCGGCACAAGGCGAACGCTTCGGGGAGGATATCGTCCAGGGAGGCCCCCTGGGCCAGGCGCTCTTTCAGCACCGGCGTTCGGGCGCGGATCTGTTCGTCGCTGAGCGCGCGAATCCCGTCCTCGAGCTTGTTGATCGCCCCGACGAGCGGCTGGATCTTTCGCAGCTCCCGCTCGTTCTTTGTGCCGACGATCTTTTTGAGGATCGAATCGATCAGCATGAAGTGGGGTTATCCCTCCCCCCCCCGCGGGGGCTCGGGACCCTGGCGAAGGAGTGTCGCGGGATCGGATCCGGGGAAACCCGCGCCCGGCGCGGGCTCACCTGGCCCGGGGGTGTCTCGCTCTTCGGCCCGACCACCTGCGGGCGACTATAGCAAAACGCGCGCCGATGTCAAGGTTTGTGGCACGGTTGGCGGCAGTACCGACTCTAGAACGAGCGGTATTCCTCGAGGATGTACTTGACCGGGTCCACGTTCCTTTGATGAACGAGGAGTTCGTAGTGGAGGTGGGGACCGGTGCTCCGACCGGTGGTCCCGACGGTGCCGATCACGTCGCCGCGCTTGACGCGCTGGCCGACCCGCACGTTGTAGCCGGCCAGATGGCCGTAGCGAGTGATGATGCCGTAGCCGTGCGAGATAAACACGGAAATCCCGAAGCCGCCGCTGGGGCCGACGCGGGTCACGATGCCGTCGGCCGGTGCCACAATCCTGGTGCCGAGCGGCGCAACCAGGTCAAGCCCCTGATGAAAATCACGCATGCCGGTGAACGGGTCTCGCCGCCAGCCATAGCCGTTCCCCAGAAGCCCCCGTACCGGGTAAATGCTGGGCGTAGACGACAACAGGAGCGACTGCTTCTGGAACGCCATGTCGAGTGTCCTGAAGGAGTCTTCGAGGGCTCCGGAACGCTCCTTCAGAGTATTGATCTCTCCCTCGATCATCGCCTCGCTGGCCTTCGGGGAGAGCCCTTTCAGGTCGAACGAGCTCCCTCCGGCCGCCATCTGCTGGCCGTTCAGGTCCTCCACCCCGACCATCATGGCGAACTTGGTCGCCTTGGTTTCGAACTCGGCCAAGCGAGTGCGCAGCTCCGCGAGCGACCCCTCGAATTTCTCGTTCGTCTTCTTGAGTTCCTCGTTCTCCACGGTCAGCCGGTTCAGGCTTGCCCGCAGCTGGCTGGACTTGAGAAGGAGGTGCGGGAACATCAGGCCGGCGACGAACAGAAGGCCCAGGAAACACCCGGAAGCAACCAGGAAATTCTTGGAGATCTTCAGGCGCCGGAACTTCGCCGCGGCGTGCGGGACAATCATGATGGTATAGAACTTCTTGCTCATGCCGTCTTTTCACCTCTTGGGCTGTTAAAAGAAGGCGTGCATCCTAGCATCGGATAAAGGTCAAGTCAAGAAAATCGATCCGAGCTTACCACAAGATATCGGGGCTGCAGCTTCTCGGGCTACGATATCTTGTCCTGCGACGCTCATCTTTTCCCGCCTGCCGCCGACCTCCAGTCATCCATCATATGCATTCTAGAATACTTACTATATAAACGGCTTAGATCGCATATCTTCCCAGGCAATCTAGTTTCTCAATCCCGCGCTGTCAAGGTCGGATTGCATTTCCGTCATCGCCACTGGCGATCGGGAGCCACACCCTTGCCCGGTACGGCACCATTGACTAGAGTACGGGCCGATGCTGCGGGCGGCGGATTTGAATCGTCAGGACGGGATCGGCCAGCTCCTGTGGATCGGCTTCGAAGGCACGTCCTGGGGGCCGGCCCTGGAGCGGCTGATCGGGCACGTTCGTCCGGGAGGGGTCATCCTGTTCTCCCGCAACATCGAGAGCGCCCGGCAGGTACGGTCTCTCACCGACGCCCTGGACCGCGCCTTGCCGATCCCTCCCTTCATCGCCCTGGACCAGGAGGGAGGCCGGGTCAACAGGCTCAGATCGATCCTCGGACCGAGCCCTCCCAGCTTCCTGCTCGCCAACCGCGCAGACGGTGCAGCGGCGGTCAAGCGACAGGCGGCGGCGACCGCCAGGGCCCTGCGCACTCTCGGCTTCAACGTGAACCTCGCTCCCGTGCTCGATCTGTCAGGACCGGACCCCGGGAACGGCATCGGCGATCGGGCCTTCGCGGAGGACCCTCGGCGAGTGACGGAGATCGCCGCGATCTTTCTGAGGGCACACCTCAAGAGTCGCGTGGTCACTGTGGGGAAGCACTTTCCGGGCCTGGGATCGGCCCGCGCCGATACTCACCTGACGTTGCCGGCTATCCCCCGCTCCACGTCCGAGCTCTGGGACCGGGACCTCCTGCCGTACCGCATGCTGAAGCGGGTATTGCCGGTCATCATGATCGGTCACGCCTACTACCCCTCCATGCAGGGAGACCAGCCTGTCCCGGCGACGCTCTCCCGCGAAGTGATCACCGACCTGTTACGGAAGAGGATCGGCTATCGGGGCCTGGTCGTCACTGACGACCTCGAGATGGGTGCGGTGGACCAGAGCCTGGAGGGGGCCGAGGTGGCGGTGAGGGCATTGGAAGTCGGTAGCGACGGTCTGATGTTCTGCCGATCCGAGACGAAGATCGTGGAGGCCTACGAGGGAATCGCGCGCGCGCTGGCCGCCGGCGGGATTCTACGGTCCAGGCTGCAAGCGTCGCTGCGCAGGATTGTGGCGCTCAAGAACGGCTACCTCCTCCGGCGCAGAGCCCCGTACTCCGCCGACGGACTCAAACGATCCCGGCTCGTCCTCGCTTCGCTGGGTGGACCGTACGAGGTGGGAGCGGATCCGACGGCACGTCTCTGACCGGGTCCCGTCTGCGTGGTGCGACCCTCACTCCAGGTCCGTTCCCGACAATCGACGGAAGATGTCCAGGTAGCGTTGTCGCGTCCCTTCGACGATCGGATCGGGTAGAGGCGGGGCCGGAGGGTTCTTGTTCCAGCCGATCGACTCGAGGTAGTCACGTACGTACTGCTTGTCGAGCGATCGCTGGGGGCCGCCGGGCCGGTACTCCTCCGCCGGCCAGAAGCGCGACGAATCTGGCGTCAGGACTTCGTCCGCGAGCACCAGGCCAGAACCGTCCAGACCGAACTCGAATTTAGTGTCGGCGATCAGGATGCCGCGCTCTTCCGCATGCTCACAGGCGCGCCGGTAGATGGCCAGGCTCAGGCTCCGCGCCTTCTCGGCGCTCTCGCGTCCGACCAGATCGGCGACCGCCGAGAACGCGATGTTCTCGTCGTGCCCGGTGGTCGCCTTTGTGGACGGTGTGAAGATCGGCTCGGGAAGCCGGTCGGACTCCCGCAGTCCCGGCGGAAGCTTCACTCCGCAGACCGTGCCGCTCGATCGGTACTCCTTGAATCCCGATCCGGC
>JBIOWS010000388.1:0-2576 GCA_044868745.1 Candidatus Polarisedimenticolia bacterium | reverse complement strand
GCGCGCCCGGTAGACCTCGCTCGGATTCTGTCGCCGTCCCTGAGGCGCGGCTGCCGTCGGTCCCACCAGCGCTCCCGCGAGGACCACGAGGTGGATCAGCCCGGGGAACGACCGCGTCCCTATCATGCCGCCCCTGCCTCCTTCAGACGCGCGACCACGAAGCCGCGCTCGAGGAAGGCCAGGAACCATCCCGCCCGGGGCCCCTTCGGCTGTCCGAGGAAGGCGAGATAGATCGCCTCGAACGCGGCGGTCGGTCTGTCGAGCCCGACCTCCTTGGCGGTATCGTAGACGAGGGCGTGAATCTCCTCCCCCGTCATTGAAGAACGCAGCGCTTCGGCCAGACGGGCGAGGAACCGCCGCTGCTCGGGGGAGAGTCCGCGGGCCTCGGGAGGCAGGGTGCGTCGGACCGAGAACTTCACCTCCGCAGGAGCGAACTCGCTCAGCCAACCGATCGCGTAGCGGGCCCTCTCCTTGAGGGCCTCGGGGTCGGGCACCGGATAGCCGTTGCGGCGCAGAATGATCACCGCCTGGTCGAGATCGAAATCCGCCATCTGGATGACGTTCACCAGGTGCTTGAACGGGACTCCCACCGGCGTGAACTGGTCGCGCCCGGAAAGCTGCAGCGCACGGCTGTCGCCTCCGGCCGAGGCGGCATCGTCGAATTCGTCCATCAGCGACAGGAGCGGCATCCCCGGGTCGAACGCGATCGAACGCATCGGGCGTGTCTTGACGACCAGGTAGCGCAGCACTTCGGGGGGAACCACCTCCAGCATCCGGTGCACCGACAGGACGTTCCCCTTGCTCTTCGACATGTCCCCCGATCCCTTGAAGGAGATCCACTCGTAGGTCACCGGGAAGGGGGGAGGCGCCTGGAAGACTTCGCGGCAGATGCGGGCCCCCGTATCGTACGAACCTCCCCGCGTGGCGTGGTCTTTACCGAACGGCTCGACGGTCACCGGGATCCGCGCCCAGCGCGCCGGCCAGTCCACGCGCCAGGTCAGCTTGCCGCCGCCGCGCATGCTCACTGTCCCTCGCCCGCCGCAGGCGCAGGTGTAGTCGACGCTCTCGGCCCTCTCCGAAAAGCCGGTCACGACGGACTCCGTCATCCGCCCGCACGACGGGCAGATGGGATTGAACGGGCTCCAGTCGCCCTCGACCTTCCGGCCGGTGCACTCCTCCAGGATCCGCGCGATGGCGTCGCGCCCCCTGAGGGCCTGGACGATCTGCGGCACCAGCATCCCCGACGAGTACATCCTGTCGGCGTAGAAGACCTTCACCTCGATCCTCATCCGCTTGAGGGAGCGGAGGAACGGCTCCAGGAAATGCTCGGCGTAGCTCCCGTGCTTGCCGCAGGGGCAGGGGATCGCGGCCAGAGGCCTGCCGACCTGCCCCTGGTAGGCCGAGGCGTCGAGGAAGGGATAGACCTTGCGCAGGGGATCGAAGTTGTCCGCCACGTAGTCGAGGACCACCGTGGCGCCGCGCTCCTTGAGGACCCGGTAGAGAACGTCCGCCGTGATCACTTCGCGGAGATTGCCGATGTGGATCTCGCCGGACGGGGAAATCCCCGTCGAGATCTCGTGCGGACCGGGCGTCTTCAGGATCTCGTCTGCGATCTCATCGGCCCAGTGCTTCTCACGGACGTGCACCACCGTTCAGCTCCCTTGGGCCCGGGCGCCGGCCACGAAGCGAAAGCGCACCTTGACCTCGTCGTCCACGACCAGCCACAGGAAGCGAGGGATCGGGATGCGGTGGTCCGTGAGCCTGAGGTCCGTCGTCCCTTCCGCCGTCACAGAGCGCCCATCATAACGGATCGAGACTGGGACGAGAATCGTCCTCTCGATCCCGTGCAGTGCCAGGAGGCCCTCGACCAGCGCTTTGCGCACCTCCCCCGCGGCGAGCCGCCCCTCCGGCTCACCCCCGGAGCTCTCCGACCACCGGACAGACCCGGATCGAAAGACGATCTCCGGGAAGCGATCGACCTCCAGATGGGAGTTCCTCATCTTGCGGTCGCGGATTCGGTTGCCGGTCTCGAGCGAGGCCGCCCGGACGTTCAGGGTCACCGACGGGCCTAAGGCGGGATGGACAGGGTCGAGGCGGATCTCCCCCGAGAAATCATGCGCCCTTCCCTCGATCGTCTCGCCGGGACGATGGATCGTGAACGTGAGGACGCTCTCCGCCGGGTCGATGCGCAGAGCGGGCGGCGCCCCGGCCACGGCTCCCCCGGGATGAGCCGTGCTCATCAGCACGGCGAGGACACAAGACGCCCTGCGATCCGGGGATCGACTCACCGGCTTCTCCCCGACCCTCGAAACGCCGGCAGGAAGCGCCCCTTGTCTTGCATGAGAGCGGCGTAACCCGGCTGCGTCGCCAGGACCGCCTCCTCGGTCCTGACCCGGAAGAACAGGACGAGGCAGAACAGCGTCACCCCGAGGAGGGCCGTCGCCCAGGCCCCTCCCGCGAGGGGCAGCGAGAGGATCTCGCCGATCACCGCCGCGTAGTTCGGATGGCGCACGTAGCGATAGGGTCCGGTGGCGACGACCCTGACCTCGCGAGGGAGGATGACCTTCATCGTCCAG
>JBIOWS010000387.1:0-8502 GCA_044868745.1 Candidatus Polarisedimenticolia bacterium | reverse complement strand
GCCACCGCCGAGACCGACAGCATGTTCACGTGGTTGTCCGCGATGACGTTCGCGACATCGCGGAGCAGCCCATCGCGATCCCACGCGTGCATGCGGATCGCGACCGGGTATTCGCGCACGTTGCGTTCCTCCCACTCGACCTCCACCAGCCGCTCGGCATCTTTCATGTTCTTCACGTTGGAGCACTCGCCGTGGTGGACGGTGACCCCCCGTCCGCGGGTGATGTAGCCGACGATCGGCTCTCCGCGGATCGGATTGCAGCAGCGCGCCAGGGCGATCAGGGCGTCGTCCAGGCCCCGCACCGTCACCTTCTTGCCCGTCATCCCGAGCGCCTTCTTGACGGCGTGGGCGATCGGTCCCTCGGAGGGCTCGTGGGGCCGCGCAGCCGGATCGAGCTTCTCGATGAGCGCCCGGGGAGCCAGCTTGCCGTAGCCGACGGCGGCGTAGAAGTCGTCGAGCGTGGGACAGCCCAGCCCCTGCAGGACGGGCGTCAGACGGCCCCCATCCGCAAGGTGCTTCTTCAGATTGAAACGGAACCGCTTGAATTCCCGGTCGCAGACAGTTTTGCCGAGATCGATGCTCCGATTGCGGCGGTCAACGTTGAGCCACTGGCGGATCTTGGCGCGGGCCCTGGGGGTGCGAGCGATCGTCAGCCAGTCCTGGCTGGGGTGATGGTTCGGCGAGGTCAGAATTTCCACGATATCGCCGTTCTGGATCTCGGTCCGCAGAGGCTGCAGCTTGCCGTTGATGCGGGCACCCACGCACCGGTGACCCACCTCGGTGTGGATCGAATAGGCGAAGTCGATCGGCGTGGCGCCGCGCGGGAAGGAGCGGACCTGCCCCTGCGGCGTGAAGCAATAGACCTCTTCCGGGTAGAGATCGACCTTCACCATGTTGAGGAACTCCCGGGGGTCCTTCAGCTCCTGCTGCCATTCCATGATCTGCCGGAGCCACTGAATGTTGGCGTCGTCGTCCCTGCTCCCCTTGCCCTCCTTGTACTTCCAGTGGGCGGCGATCCCCTCCTCCGCCACGCGGTGCATCTCGTGGGTCCGGATCTGCACTTCGAACGGCTGTCCCTTGTCGCTCATCACCGAGGTATGCAGCGACTGGTACATGTTGGGCTTCGGCATGGCGATGAAGTCCTTGATCCTCCCCGGAACGGGTCTCCACAGGCCATGGATGGTGCCCAGGGCGCCGTAGCAGTCTTTCACGCTGTGCGTCAGGATTCGGAAGGCGATGTAGTCGTACACCTCGGCAACGTCGATTCGCTGCCTCTTGATCTTGCGGTAGATGCTGCAGAGGTGTTTGCGCCGTCCGTAAATGTCGCACGTGATGTTCGCCTTGTCGAGCTCGGAGCGCAGGGTGGCCTGGATCTCCCGGATGAAATCGTCCGTAATGGTGCGCTTCTCCTCCATGGCCGCCACCAAGGACTGGTAGCCGGGAGGATCGAGGAACCTCAACGCCAAATCTTCCAGTTCGTTCTTGATCTTGGCCATCCCGAGGCGGTTCGCGATGGGGGCGTAAATCTCCAGCGTCTCCCGGGCGATGCGCTCCTGCTGGCGGGGCGAGAGGTGCTCGAGCGTCCGCATGTTGTGCAGGCGATCGGCGAGCTTGACCAGGACGACGCGGATGTCGTCCACCATGGCCAGCATCATCTTCCGGAAGTTTTCCGCCTGCTGCTGCTCCTTGGAGTTGAAGGTGATGCGGGAAATCTTCGTCAGCCCCTCGACCACGTGCGCGATGTCTCTGCCGAAATGGGTCTCGAGGGCCTCGCGTGTCGTCAGGGTATCCTCGAGGACATCGTGCAGCAGGCCCGCGACGATGCAGGTCATATCCAGCCTGAGATCTGCGAGGATGTTGGCGACGGAGAGGGGGTGCGTGAGGTAAGGTTCGCCAGAGGAGCGCGTCTGCCCCTTGTGCTCCTTGGCGGAGAAGACGTAGGCCTTGCGGAGCAGGTCGAGGTCGGCCCCCGGCATGTATCCCTCGACCTTTTCCTGGATATCCTCAAAACGGATCATGGTGGCCGACCGACGGGGCCCGCAGCCACGTGGCGGCAACCAAGTTCGTTGGCGGGGCGGGCGTTCCCGGGATCACACGCGCGCTCTCTCCCGCCCAGGAGTATAGCAAAAGCTCCCGGCCCCGAGAACGGACGGTGCGGGTCGCCGGCCCGCTTCAGACCTTCACGAACTTGGGTCCGAGGCGCCTGTAGACGACGACCAGGAGACCCGAGGCAACGAAAACGGAGGAGTAGCTCCCGAACGCAACCCCCACCAGGAGGCAGAACGACATCGGGTTGAGCTTCTCCCCGCCGTAAAGGTACAGGGCCGTGATGGCGATCAATACGGTGAACACGGTGAGGATCGTGCGGCTGAGAGTCTGGTTCACCGAGGCGTTCACCAGGTCCTCGAAATCGACCTCGCGGTACAAGCGAAGATTTTCGCGGATCCGGTCGAACACCACGATGGTGTCGTTGATCGAGTACCCCAGGATGGTCAGCAAAGCCGCCACGACGGTCAGAGAGAATTCCTTCCCCGTCAGGGAGATGGCCCCCGCCGCGATGATGACGTCATGGACCAAAGCGATGATCGCCGTGAGCCCCCACATCCACTTGTGGAAGCGGAACCACACGTACACAAGGATCCCCAGTACCGAGAGCAGGATCAGCCAGCCGGTGTCCAAGAGCAGTTCGCGGCCGGCGGTCGGCCCGACGAACTCGACCCCCCGGAGCGCGAACGGGCCGAGGGCCGCCTTCGACAGGACGGTCGCCGCCTCGGGAGAGATGCCAGGTATCGAAGCGACCTCGGACAGATTGCCGAACAGCCCGCCGTGCTCGGTCCGGTACTTGACCACGGCCTCGGCCGCCTCAGCCGCCTTTTGAGCATTGTCGGCACCGGGCCCCGGATCCGGCAGTCTGGAGGCGAGCCACTCCTGCAGCCCCGAGCGCGAAACGATGTTGAGATCGATCGTGCCCTCCTGGGCGGCGGACCGATCCACGGGCATTTTCAGGGCGTCCAGGATCTCGGCGCTGGCCTCGCCTCCTTGGCTGCCCGCCGAGTCCGCCTTCTCGCGCCGCTGCTCCACGCGGATGAGGACCTCGTTGTCCGCCACGTCCCCGATCGCCTGGATGCTGATGTCGCCCAGCCCCGATTTCTCGAGTGCGGACCGTAGCTCCTCGACGCGCGGCGGCTCGCGGAACTTCAGCTGCACCGCCGTGCCTCCCGCGAAATCGATGCCGTAGTTGAAGCCGCGAGCCGCCATCACCCCGATCGCCGCCGCGACGGCCAGAATCGAGAAGAGGATGAAGAACCACTTGGTCCCGTACATCAGTCGGAAGTTAGCGTGTGTGAAGACCTGCAGCATATGTGTCCTTAGATGCTCAGCCGTTCCATCCGGGGCCGGAGCGTCACAATCACCTCGAACAGGCTGCGCGAGACGAACACGGACGTGAACAGGTTCGCCAGGATGCCGACGCTGAGCGTCAGCGCGAATCCCTTCACCGGCCCGCTTCCCTTGGCGTACAGGAAGAACGCCGGCACCAGCGTGGTCAGGTTGCTGTCCACGATGGTGGTCAGCGCCTTCTCGAAACCGGCGTTGATGGCCGCCTTGATCGTACGCCCGAGACGCAACTCCTCGCGGATGCGCTCGAACACCAGGACGTTGGCGTCCACGGCCATGCCGATCGTCAGTGCGATTCCGGCGATTCCGGGCAGCGTCAATGTCGACCCGAAGTACGCCATGGCGGCGAGCAGGATGAGGACGTTCAGAGACAGGGCGATCGTCGCGTTCACGCCGGAAAGCTGGTAGTAGACCACCATGAACAGGATGACGATGACCGACCCGATCACCGAGCCGACCACGCCGTGGCGGACCGAATCGGCACCGAGCGACGGACCGACGGTCCGTTCCTCGAGGATCTCCATGCCGGCGGGAAGCGCCCCCGAGCGGAGCTTCAGCGCCAGGTCCTCGGCGCTTTCGACAGTGAAGTTCCCGCCCTCGATGATCCCCGAGTCAGAGATGGTGGCGTTGATCCGCGGCGCGGAAATGACCTTGCGGTCCAGGACGATCGCCAGGAGCTGTCCTTGGTTCTTCCGGGTCAACTCCTGGAACCTCTGGCCGGCGTCGGCCGTGAGCAGGAAGTTCACCGCCGGCCCGCCAAAGCGGTCCTGATCGCGACGTGCGTTCTTCAGATCTTTGCCGGTGATCGGCGAGGACCTCGTCACCGGCCAGTAGAGACGCAGGGGACGGCCATCGGTCGTGGTCGTGTCCTGAGGAAGCACCTCGACATCCTCGGGCAGCTTCCCCTGGAACATCTGGGTGAGCATTTCGGGATTGTCCGGAGGGCGGAACTGCTCTGCCACCACTCCGGGAGGGATCCTGACGAGCTTCCACTCGAGGAAGGCGGGAGAGCCGATAAGGTCCTTCACCCGCTCGGGATCCTCGACACCCGGCAGCTGAATGAGGATCCTCTCTGCCTTCGGGCCGAGCCCTTGCCGCTGGATCGTCGGCTCGGCGACCCCGAACTTGTCCACGCGCGTCCGGATCGTCTCAAGCGCCTGGCGCACCGAAGAGTCGCGCAGAGCCGACTCCGCAGCGGCCGAAAGCTCGAGTCGCAGCCGCCCTGGGCCGACCGTGCTCACCTGGTACTCGGGAAACTGGGTCCTGAGGATCTCCCGGGCTTCGTCGAGGCGCGCCGAGTCAATTCCCGACAGCGTCATGGCGTTCCTGCCTTCGGCGGACGATTCGGACGGTGCCAGCCCCTTTTCACCCAGGGCGGACCGGATGCGCTGTTGTGCCAGATCGATTTCCGCCCGCACGGCGTCGTCGGTCTTGACCCGCATGACCATGTGGATGCCCCCCTTGAGGTCGAGCCCCAGATGGATCTTTTGGGCGGGAGGGTAGACGACGTAGAGGCAGATCGCGGTCAGAACGGTGATGAGGACGAGCCGCCCCCGGAGACCGAGGAAATCCATCGCCTGCGATCCTGTTGCGGGCGGGCCGTGCGCACGCCGCCCGGGACACGCTGCCCCTAGGTTTCGGTAGGGGGAGGGGTTGCCTGATCCTGGAGGCCGACGATGGAACTCCGGGTCACGTCGACCTTCACTTTGTCGGCGATCCGGAGTTGGACGGTGCTCCTCTCCACTCCGATCACCGTGCCGAGCAGACCACCGGATGTAATGACCTTGTCGCCCGTCTTGAGAGCGTCCAGCATCTGCTCCACCTGCTTCTGCCGCTTGCGTGCCGGTCGGATCAGCAGGAAATAAAAGATGACGAAAATGAAGACGAGCGGCACGATCTGGAGCCACGCCGTCGCCTGGCCCTGCCCCGGCGGCGGGGCCATCAGGCCCACGTGCAACACCTCAGCCTCCTTATGAAGCGGGCGAAAGATTGCCCGAAGCGCCCGGGCTTGTCAAGGCGGACCACCCTCACCTAGACTCGTGTCGTGATCGATGCGACCGTCGCGCCTCTGCCCCCTGTGGCCGTCCTGCGGGGCGGCGGCCCCACCCGGAGGCTGGAGATGCCGCTACTCTCCGCCGTCCCAGGGCTGGGGCATGCCTTCACGTCGAAAGGCTCGGATCCGGAGGCCGTCCTGCGCGAAACGCTGGTGGCAACGGGGAAACTGCGCAGCCTGAAGCAGGTTCACGGCGCAACCGTCCGGATCATCGGGGCGCGCGCGCCCGCCGTACCACCCGAAGGAGACGCCTTGGCGACCCGGCACGCCCGCGTTCCCATCGCGGTTTGGGTCGCGGACTGCGTGCCAATCCTCGTCTGCGATCCGGGCAGCCGTGCCCTGGCGGCCGTCCACGCGGGTTGGCGTGGCACGGTCGCCCGTGTCCTGCCGGCGGCGATCGCCTCGATCAGAGAGGCCTTCGGCGCGCGCCCCCGCGACCTCCTCCTTGGAATCGGCCCTTCGATCGGCGCCTGCTGCTTCGAGGTTGGGGACGAGGTGGTCGAGGCGCTCCTGAGTGCGGACTCGGGGGCGGCCGCCTGCGTCATCCCGGGACCCCGGAAGAGGGTCGACCTCGTCGAGGCCAACCGCAGGCAGGCCCTGATGTTGGGCGTGCCGGCGGCGCAAATTCAGACCACGGGGCTGTGCACCGTCTGCAGGGACGACCTGCTCGCCTCCTACCGCCGGGATCGGGAGGCGGCGGGGCGGATGGCGGGGATGATCGCCTGGCGGTTCTGAGTCGTCCCCTATAATGCGGGATGCGGGGCTCCTCCCGCTTCGGAGGGCGGCGATGCACAAGCGGAACGCGGGAAAACCAGCCGCGGGAGCGCGGCCGCAAGGGATGGTCCAGGCTCTGTTCCGCACGCACGCCGAGGTCGCGGAGAAGTTCCTCTCTTCGGAATCCGCGGTCGTGGAGGGGACGGCCGGCGCTTTCATCCGAGCGCTCCAATCCGGACGTACGCTTTTGTTCTTCGGCAACGGGGGCAGCGCCGCCGACGCGCAGCACCTTGCCGCCGAATTCGTCAACCGTTTCTCCGTGGAGAGACGGGCCCTGCCCGCTCTCGCGCTGACCACAGACGCTTCCGTCCTCACGAGCATCGGGAACGATCGCGACTTCAGCCGCGTCTTTTCCCGCCAGGTCGAGGCGCTTGGCCGTCCCGGAGACGTCGCGGTGGGGATCTCCACTTCCGGCCGATCGGCAAACGTGCTCGCCGGTCTGCGCGCTGCGCGCGAACGCGAACTGACGACGGTCGGTTTCACGGGCGAGGAGGGCAAGGAGATGAGGGACCTCTGCGACCACCTGATCCGGGTCCCCTCCCGGGAAACGCCGCGCATTCAGGAAGTTCACATCCTGGTGGGGCACATCCTCTGCCAGCTTGTGGACCAGGCGCTCTTCGAATCGAAGTGACGGCCGGCGGGGCATACTTGGGCGGCGCCCCCGGGCAGGTTGGGCGGGCCGGTGGGTTACTTTCTCAGCAGGGCGATGTTGTCCTGGATCTCCTTCGCGTCGGGCGCCTGCGGGTTCAGCTTGAGGTACTCCTGAAAATGCGTCACGGCCTCGGCGAAGCTCTGCGTGCCGACCAGGGCTCGCGCCAGCTCGCGATGCGCGACCGCGTATTTGGGGTCGATCTCGATCACCTTGCGGAAGGCCTGTACCGCCTCTTTCGCATGGTTCTCGTTCCACGCATGCACTCCGATGTTGTAGAAGGAGGTGGCGGCGTTCTGTGGATCGATGGCGATCACCTTCTGATACATTTCCTCGGCCTTCGACTTGTTCTCCTCTTCCGCGACCTTGTTCTTGGCCGATCTGGCCTTGTCCCGTCTCTGCTCGTAGATCGACGCCATCATCATGTAGTTCTCTGACTTCCCGGGGTTGAGTGTGGTCGCCTGAACGAAGGCGGCGAGAGCCTTCTCCTCCTCACCCGCCTTCATCCAGGCCTGGCCCAGGTTCGATTGGACGGATTCCGCGTCGGGCGTGAGAAGCGCCTCCTGCTCGTACTCGGCTGCCGCTTCGCGGAAGCGCTCAGCCCGGAGATGCAGGTTTCCCAGGTAGAAGTGAGCCCCCTTCATGTTCGATTTCAGCTCCAGCCCCTTGCGAAAAGCCTGTTCGGCGGCAGCGTCATCTCCGGACTCGAACAGGCTCTTCCCCAGGTAGTAGTACACGGCCGGGTTGCCCTGAGGATCCTTTTCCAGGTAGGAGCGGTACAGCTCGATCGCCTCCGCGTGCCGACCGGCATCGGTCAGCTGCTTCGCTTTCGTCAGCATCTGGACGCCACCGGCCACCTTGGGCGCCTCCGCAGCCGGCGGCGGCGAGGACGCGGAGGCGGGAGCCGTCCCGCCCGAAGGGGCGGTGGAGGCCTTCGTGGCTCCTTCCCCCTGCTCGCGCTTCTTGCGCTCCTCCTGTACGGCGGCCACGAACTCAGCCTCCTTGGCCATGACGAAATCGACGAGGTTATGGCCGTCGTCTCCGACGAGCGCGAACGTCAGTTCCGGATACTCCTGTTTGGAACCCAGAATCACGTCCCCCTTGCCCCGCTCCTCGCCGTAGGAGTCGATGATCTCGTAGGAGACCTTGACGGTCTTGTACCCCGGGAACTCAGGGACGACGTGCCACTTCTTGGCCACGGAGATGTCCAGCGTGGCGATGATGAAGGCTCCGCTCTTGCCTGTCTTCACGGGGCCGACCTTCTTCTTGGTATCCGTGGCTTCGAACCAGAGGGGAACCTTCGGCAGGGGCTTGCCGTGGTTGTCCAACACCGTGCCGCGAACCTTGGTGATCCCCTCGGCGTGGGCGGGGGACCCCGCGGCCACCGCCAGCACCAGGGAGCATGACGCTGCGATCACCAGTATCGTCCGTCTCGTCGGTGTCATCGTCGTCTCGCCTCCGCCCCGCCCTGGCGCGCCGCAGGTCGCCCCCGGGGCGCCGCTAGTATACCCCGCAGGGTTCGCCAATCAAGGCGGCGCCGCAATCGGGCTCCTCCGCGGGCGGTGTCGGGTCGGCTGCCGTTCGCCACCCTCCTTCCCGGTCGGGCTACCACCAAATGTCCGAGGAACAG
>JBIOWS010000386.1:0-2751 GCA_044868745.1 Candidatus Polarisedimenticolia bacterium | reverse complement strand
AGGTGGGGATCGATTTGATGTCACGACCGTCGATGAGAACGGCCCCGCCGGGGGCCGGATGGACCGTCGCCAGCAGACTCACCAGGGTCGACTTGCCTGACCCGACGCGCCCGACCAGCCCGACCGTGGTCCCGGCCGGGATCTCCAGGTCGATGTCACTCAGGACGGGCCGACCGACGCCGCCATTCGGGTAGGCGAAGCGGAGCCCGCGAAAGGCGACCGATCCTCGGATCGGGTGACCGGGTCCCGCGGCCCGGTCGCCGGGCAGGTCGCTCCGGAGGGCCCGCACCTCCTCGATGCGGCGGATGGCGCCCAGGCCTCTCTGGAACACACCGAGCACCCAGCCCATCATGATCGTCGGGCCCGTCAGCAAGGCGAGGTAGGAGGTGAATGCCACCAGCCCGCCGAGCGACAGCGCCCCAGCCACCACGTGACGTCCGCCCAGCCAGAGGACGACGATCGTGCTCAGACCCCCGAGGCCCCCCATGAGAGTGACGATGAGTCCGCGGCTCCGGGCCAGAGCGAGGGCGCGGCGGCGGTACTCCCGGCTCAGAGTGCCGAAGGCGCGGACTTCCTCGGGCTCCCGTCCGAAGGCCTTCACCATGTTGATCCCGCTCAGATTCTCCTGCGCCTTGTTGCTCAGCTCGGCGAGCTGTCCTTGCAGGGCGTTGCTGCGCTGGTGGATCGTGCGGCTGACGTGGGCCACGCCGATGAGCAGGAGCGGATAGGGGATCACGGTCGCCAGGGTCAGGGCCGGATCGATGAAGGCCATCAGGGTGAGCCCGGCCGCATAGAGCAGGGTCAGGTTGATCACATTGAGCACCCCGGGCCCGAACAGCGACCGGATCAGGATCAGATCGTTGACCGTGCGCGACATGATCTCCCCGGTGCGATTGTGCGCGTAGAACGAGGCGGGGAGGGTCTGCAGGTGCTTGAACAGATCGTCGCGGATGTCGTACACGATGCGCCGCGAGGCACCGAGGATGAGCAGGCGCGACCAGGTTCGGATGACGGCCAGGACGACGGCGATGCCGCATATGGCCAGGGCGTACGTCGCGATCCGGCGCATGGCCGCTCCACTCCTCAGCGCCTCGATGGTCTCTTTCAGGAGCCAGGGAACGGCGAGCGTCAGCGCGTTGGTCGCCGCCAGGCAGAGCAATCCCAGCAGGAATACAGTTCGGTAGGCGCGAAGGTAGCGGAGGATGAGGGACACGGTCGCAGCTTCAGGCGGGCCCGGCGGGCGAGGCGGCCGGCGGGAGGAGATCCAGGAAATAGTTCTCGACCAGGAGCTGACGGTTTCCCTTGTGCCGGATCGATTCCAGCGTCGACTCGAGGGCGCTCAGGGCGGCGGGGGCATCGAAGCCCCGCGCCCCGAGGCGGCCGGACATTTCCCGGAGCTGGGGAGCAATGTCCACGTTGATCAGAAGCGAGGCCCGGTCGCCCGCGGCGTCGATCACCAGCAGGTCGCGCAGGATCGTCATGACGATCTCGAGGTCCTCTTCGACCGGCTTGCCGCCCTGGACGATCGCCTCGGCCCGCGCCACGGCGATCCCGGCGTCCGCCCGCAGCAGGACCTCCTCCAGGACCTTCAGGAGGGAGTCGCGCCGCGCGCGAAAGTCCTGCAGGTCGAGGTCGAGCGCCCTGCCGATTCGCCCCTCCGAGAGCCCGGACCGCAGGACAGCCTCCTCGGCGCCGCGGCCGCGGCGCTCCACCAGGTAGGAGGCGATCTGCGTCTTGGAGACGAGCTGGAACGGCACCGCCTGGCAACGCGACCTGATGGTCGGCAGGAGCGCGTGGTACGAGGGCGTGCTCAGGATCAGGATGGCGTGCTCCGGAGGTTCCTCCAGCGTCTTGAGCAGAGCATTCGCGGCGGCCGACTCCATCCGATGCGCCTGGTCGACGATCAGCAGCGAGCGTGGCCCCTCGGAGGGCCGTCTCTGCAGGAAGGCGATCCCCTGTCGGATCCGGCCGATGAGGACGGACCAGACGAGGTTGACCTCCGCTTCGGATTGCTGCTCCTGCAGATCGATGCCGCTGACTCCCTCGGCCGGTGCCTCCCCCCGCTGGAAGTCCGAGCCCCTCTCGGGGAAGATCACCCGGACGTCAGGATGCACCAGGGAGTGCTCGCCGATGCGCCGGCAGGCGCGGCACTCTCCGCAGGGGCTTCCGGCGGGGGAGCGGCAGAGCAGCGCGCGGGCGAGTGCCAGTGCCGTGGCCAGCTTGCCTACCCCGGCCGGCCCGTGAAAGATCAGGGCCGGAAAGAGCCGGCCTTCGCGCACCGCGCGAGTCAAGGCCCCGGCTGCTCGGGGTTGTCCGACGATCTCGGCGAATGGAGAGGTCTCCGGCTTCCCGAGGCTCATTCCGGCGCGCCTCGCGTCGCCAGGAAACGCTGAACTTCGGCCAGGACCCGCCGATGGACCTGCTCGACGGTCCCGCGCGCATCGAGAACGGCGAAGCGCTCCGGCTCGTGTCGGGCCAGTTCGAGGTATCCCCGCCTGACCCGCTCGTGGAACGCTATCTCCTCCTGCTCGAACCGCGTCTCCTCCTGCGTCCTGGTACGGTCGCGCGAGCGGGCCCGCTCGAGCGCCGCATGCGGGTCGAGGTCGAAAAGCAGCGTCAGATCCGGCTGCAGGGAGAGAACCTCCAGTCCGTGCAGGGCCAGGATCATCTCGATGAGCAGTCCGCGCCCGTACCCCTGGTACGCGAGCGTGGCATCCTTGAAGCGATCGCACAGGACGATGCGTCCCTGCT
>JBIOWS010000385.1:0-3329 GCA_044868745.1 Candidatus Polarisedimenticolia bacterium | reverse complement strand
AGCAGGGACTGATCCTGTGCGGCGTTTCCTGTCTCGTCTTCCTGGGGGTCTTCTTCGTGGGCGCCATCCTGGCCACGCTCACGAAGGTGTTCGCCTGGCTGTTCGCCTTCGCGCTCGTCAACCTGGTTCTCCTCTACATCGCGCTGGCGATCGTTTGCGTGATCAAGGCGATTCGCGGGGAGCGCTGGGCCATTCCTTTCCTGGGCGATCTCGTCGAGAAAATCTGAAACAGCGGTGATCCGATGAGCGAGGCGATCCAAGGCGCCCTGCAGGCCCATCCCCTCCCCGGGCTCCTCCTGGTGGTCCTGATGGCCTGGCTGGAGTTCATCTTCCCTCCCGTTCCGGGGGACTCGACGATCCTGTTCGCGTGCTTTTTGGCGGGGACCGGTGTTTTGCCTCTACCCGCGGTCCTGTCCGCTGCATTGATCGGCAGCATCGTCGGCGCGATGAGCGCCTACGCCATCGGCAGCCGTCTCGGACGGTCCTACTTTCTGCTCCGATCGACGTGGGCCCGCGCCGAGGTCGAACGCCTGCACAGGGGGTTCGAGCGCTTCGGTACGCGACTGCTGGTGGTGAACAGGTTCCTCCCCGGGCTGCGCGGCTTCTTTCTGTACGCGGCGGGAATGGGCGGTCTCGGCCGGCTCCCGGTGCTGATCTACTCCACGGTGAGCAACGTGTTGTGGGTCGGGCTCATCGCCTGGGGAGGGACCCGGCTGGGAGCGTCGTGGGCGGAGGTGCGTCTGGTGTTCGGGCGCTACGTCTGGGCGATTGCCGTTCTCACGGGCGTCTATGTCGTCGCGACGATCGTCAAAACGGCGCGCCGTCGGGGGCGGCGGCCGATCGAGACGGTCCGATCTGATCGGTAGGTCACGACCCTTTCGCCCCGCGCCCCGGCGGACCCGTCCTCTTCAGCCGGGTTTCAATCTTCTTGAGGGACGCTACGCGGTCCGGCTGATTCGGCCTCAAGGCGAGCGACCGTCTCAGGTACTCGGCGGCATGGTCGAGGCTCCCTTTCTGCTCGTACGCTTGCGCGAGGGAGTTGAACAGAGCGAAGGAGGGAGGCCCGGCGCGCTCGGCGCGATGGAAGTACTCGATCGCCTTGTCGATCTGATCCTGCATCGCGTAGCTGATCCCGAGATCGTATAGAGCGAGGGGATGCTCCGGGCGCAGCTTCAGGGCCTCCTCGTAGAGGGCGCGGGCCTCCTCGATCTTTCCCTGCTTCAGCTTCAGGGCGGCCATGCTGATGCGAAACTCCGGTTCCTTCGGCGCCAGACCGATGGCGGTCTGAAACGCGAGCTCCGCCTTGTCCACCTTGCCCATGCGCAGGTAGACCTGCCCGAGCCAATCGTGATGGATGGGGGTCTCCTTGTTCTTCTCTAGGCTCGCTACCAGGAGCCGCTCCAGGCGCCGAACCTTGTCGGGATCGTTGGTGAATTGGTACATGAGATACAGGCGGCTCATCGGCTCGAGGGCGGCCGGGTCGCGGTACAGCGCCTCCAGATAGGTCTGCTCGGCGGCCGCCGGCTGGCCCTCCGCCTCGAGCACCATGCCCATGGCAGCATGGTACAGCGACTGGTTCGGATCGTCGGCGAGGGCGCGCTCCGCGAGCCGGCGGGCCGAGGCCGGGAACTTCCGTCGAATGTAGTCGACGACGGCGTTGAAGATCACTTGAGGGCTAGGGTGCCCGACCCTCAAGCCATCGTCCGCGATCCCGCGCGTGATGAGATCGGCGGAGACCGCTGGGGCCAGGCGGCGCTGGGCGTCCGGCGTCAGGATCTCGTCGGCGTTCAACTGGCGCGCTGCGGCGAGCACCGCGTCGACCACGCGCTCCTCGATGTAGATCCGCGGCTCACGGCCGGTCCGGCCGCGATGGAATGTGAGCAGGTCGCCACGGGAGGCCCAGGCCGAGATCGTGATCGGCAGCTTGAAAGAGGCCTTGTCCCTGGTGACGACCTCGATCGGCTGGTCCAGGGCGACCGGGGTGCTGTCGTAGCGGAACAGTCGATGGTACAACGGCAGGCGCAGATGGATCCCGGGGCCGAGAGCGGTCGCCGCGCCGCCGTGGGATTCGCGGATCGCGACCTGCTCTCCGGGCACGTAGACGATGCTGAGCGCCGACACGACGGCGACAGCAATGAAGAGAACCCGGACTGTCTTCCGGAGCATCGGCTCGCGGCTCTCCGCCCGCGCGCGGGGCGCGGCCCGTGCAGGTTTGCCCCTACTCTCCCGGAAAAGCCGCGCTCGGAACGGGCAAGCGGAGCGGGAGTCTAACTCACGCCCCGGGGTGTGTCAACGCGCGGTCAAGACCTGGCTCTGGTAGGATGACGACGTGCGGATCCTATTGGCCGTTTGGACTCCGGCGTTTCTCCTGGCATCGACCGCGGCCACCCCGATCACCGCAACTCTCCCGGCGTCCGATCGAGTCGCCGATGCCGTTTCCGAGGCGCGCCTGTTGGAGGCGGCCCTCAGCAGCCTGACCGGCCTGGTCGCCGAGTTCACACAGACGGTCGAGTCCCCCGGGCTGCCCAGTCCGCAGGTCGAGAAGGGCACGGTCTACCTGATGCGGCCCGGAAGAATGCGCTGGGAATACCGCCGCCCGCCCGGGAAGCTGGCGATCGCCGACGGACAGCGAACCTATCTGTACCTTCCCGAGGACCGGCAGTTTCTGGTGGCGCCGATCGGCGCCTCGGAGGCGAGCCAGGGGATGTCGATCCTGCTTCGGGATCCGGTCGATCTGGTGGAGACGTTCGAGATCGCCTGGGCGCCACAGCGGGGCGGAGACCGGCCGCGCTGTCTGGTTCTCACGCCCCGCTCTCCGCGCTCGGAGTTCCAGCAACTCCTGATCGAGCCCGGACCGGAGCATCTGATCCGCGCTCTCACGACGGTCGACCCCCTCGGGAATCGGGTCACCTACCGCTTCGAGCGTCTGCGAAGGATGGAAGCGCTCGACGACGCGCTCTTCCGCTTCACGCCTCCCGAAGGTGTCGAGGTGCAGGAGCTCGCACGACCCTAGGAACGCCCGGCCGGGCGTCGCGCGCCGATCGTTGCGCGGCGCGAGGCAAGGGCGCACGACGCGTCCTTGCAAAGGCCGAAAGCCCGGTGCTAAGATGAGCGACCTTTTCGGGCCTTCCTGGAGGACGTCGTGGCGTCCGAAAGCTCCTTCGACATCGTCTCCAAGATCGATCTGCAGGAGGTGGACAACGCCATCCAACAGGCGCTGAAGGAAATCCGCCAGCGCTATGACTTCAAGGGGAGCATCGCCGATCTTCGGCGCGAGAAGGATGTGATCCACATCACGGCGGACGACGATTACAAGCTCCGGGCCGTCA
>JBIOWS010000384.1:0-7902 GCA_044868745.1 Candidatus Polarisedimenticolia bacterium | reverse complement strand
AGCGGTTCACACGCGCGCGCCCGCTCCAGACCTGGATCTACTGGGCGCAGTACCTGCTGCTGACGACGCTCCTGACCTTCCCGCTC
The DNA here is from genome assembly GCA_044868745.1 of Candidatus Polarisedimenticolia bacterium. Lineage (GTDB taxonomy): Bacteria > Acidobacteriota > Polarisedimenticolia > Gp22-AA2 > Gp22-AA2 > JBIOWS01. The sequence goes on along the minus strand of JBIOWS010000384.1, from coordinate 7,816 downwards.
GCGGTCTACCAGGGTTTCTACCGGGAGCACAGGTACGGCCTGGCCACGCAGACCTTCGCTCCCTGGCTCTGGGACCGGGCGAAGGAGTTCGGCGTCGGGATCGTCCTGGGGGGACTCCTGATCGTGGCACTCTACGAGGTGCTCCGGCGGGCGCCGCGCGCCTGGTGGGTTTGGGGAACGGGAGTGGCGCTGCTATTCGTGGTCTTCAGCATCGCCATCGCTCCCGTGTTCGTCAACCCGCTGTTCAACACCTATACGAAGCTTGAGGACCCGTCGATCAGGGACCCGATCCTCAGCCTGGCGCGCGCCAACGGAATCGTGGCCGATGACGTGTACAAGTTCGATGCCTCGAAGCAGACCACGCGGATCAGCGCCAACGTTTCTGGATTCCTGGGAACGGAGCGCATCAGCCTCAACGACAACCTCCTGCGGAGCTGCTCGCTGCCAGAGATCGAGGCGGTGATGGGGCACGAAATGGGCCATTACGTCCTCGAGCACGTCGGGGAAAGCATCGTCTTCTTCTCGGTGCTGATTTTCCTCGGCTTCGTCTTCCTGCGCTGGTCGTTCGACCGTGTTCTGTCCCGCTTCGGGGGGACCTGGGGAGTGCGCGGGGTCGCCGACCTCGCCGGCCTGCCGCTCCTCGCGCTCCTGTTCTCGGCCCTGTCCTTCGTCCTGACGCCGATCACCAATTCCTACATCCGGAGCAACGAATACGAGGCCGACCTCTTCGGTCTCAACGCCAGCCGCCAGCCCGACGGCTTCGCGGAGGTCGCGCTCAAGCTGGGAGAGTACCGCAAGCTCGCCCCGGGGCCGGTCGAGGAGTGGATCTTCTTCGACCACCCGAGCGGCCGGACGCGCATCTTCACGGCCATGCGGTGGAAGGCCGAGGAGTTGAGACGGCCGGGCCGGGAAGGAGGGTAGCCGATGCGCACTCGGCAGAAGACGAAACGGGCCCGGAAGCGCGTGGAGGTCCGCTACGGTCCCGAACTTCCGCAGTACATCGGCTACTCGGGAAACGTCTCCAAAACCGGCATCATGGTGCGCGCGACGCGCGTGTTTGCACCGGGAACGGTCCTGCAGCTGGAGGTGAAGTTCCCCTCCGGGACCTACCGCCTGCGCGGGGAGGTCGTCTGGGCGCGCGCGGGCAGCCTCCAGTGGCTGGCTTCCGGCCGGGTCGGCATGGGGATCAATTTCATCGAGCCGCCCGACGAGTTCCTCAGCGCCATCCCCGAGCCGCGGGGCGGCGCCGTCTGAGCCGGACGTCCGGTTCGATGCAGGGCACACGGCTGGCGGAACGCCTCCAGGCGCGCTTCCGTCCGACATTCACCGACGTCCTGGGGATCTTCCTGATCGCCCTGGTCGTCCTGCTCGGCGGGCATCGCCTGTTCGGCGACGCGGACGCGGCGACGCACGTCGCCACGGGGCTCTGGATCCTCGAGCACAGGACGGTCCCGAAAACCGATCCGTTCTCCGCCACGCATGCGGGGGGCGAGTGGTTCGCCCACGAATGGCTGGCGGACCTGGGGGTGGCGCAGGTCTACCGGGCCGCGGGGTGGGCCGGCCTGGTCGCGGCCTCGGCGTTGATCATCGCGGCGGCCCATGTGCTGCTGCACCGCTCCCTCGTGCGGCACGGCCACGACGCGCTGGTGTCGTTCGGAGTGGTGGTCGCCGCGGCGGCAACCGCCTGCTCGCACTGGCTGGCGCGTCCCCATCTGTTGACGGTCCTGTTCCTGGCGGTCTGGACGACGACCCTGGAGCGCGTGGTACGCGGTCAGCGGCGACCTGCATGCCTTGCGGCGCTGCCGCCGCTCGCGCTCGCATGGGCGAACCTCCATGGAGGCTTCCTGATCGCCTTCGGCACGCTGGCCTGCTACATCGTCGGTGTGGCCGCGGCGGCCCGTCCCTGGCTCGCGCGCGGCGCCGTCCTTGACCCGGACGTCTCCCGGGCGCGCTCCCTGATCCGCCCGCTCGCCCTGACCTTCGCCGTCTCGGCCGCAGCGATTCTGGTCAATCCGTGGGGATGGCGCCTTCCCAGGCACCTCCTGGTCTTCTTCGCGGCCCGCGGGCCGGCGCTTGCGGCGACCAGCGAGTTCGCTCCGGCCACAATCCAGGACCGGGCCGGAGTGGCGCTGGCGATCTTCCTGGCGCTCTGCGTCGCCGGTCTCTGGCTCGGGTTCAAGGCGTGCCACCCGGGCACCCTCCTGGCCTTCGGCTTGGGCACGCTGATGGCCCTGGTCTCGATCAGGCACGTCGAGGTGATGGCGGTGTTCGGCGTGCCGATCGCGGCCGGAGGAATCTCCTCGTTCCTTCGGCGGAAGGTGGACGCGCCGACGCGCTCGTCCCTGGAGTCGCTGCGACGGTACGAATCGGACCACGGTGGGGGCCTGCTGCTCGTGGTTCTGCTCGGGATCGTCGGTCTCGCCGGCGCGGGCCGGTGGCCCGCAGCCGGCTTCGATCCGGCGCACTTTCCCGTGGGAATGGTCGCGGAGCTGAAGCGTGCCGCCATCGTCCCGGCGGGGCCGGTGTTCGCTCCGGATGTCTGGGGCGGCTATCTGATACTCGAGTACCCGGAGGCGAGGGTGTTCGCGGACGGCCGGTGGGACATGCACGGCGACGCCTTCTTCGTCCGTTATGCCGATATCTATCTCGCCCGGCCTGGCTGGTCGCGGTCCCTGCAGGAGGCCGGGGTCACATGGGCGATCCTGCCGCTCGAAGCGCCGCTCGCGGCGGCGATGCGCACCAGCACGGAGTGGGCTGCATGGAGGGCCGACGGCACCGCCATCGCGTTCCGGCTCCGAGCCCCCACGCTTCCCTAGGCGGACCCCGCCGAATCAGCCGCCGACGGCGAGGAGCACCTCTTTGCCGCGGAACAGATTGGAATCGAGTATGACGACTCTGGCGCTGCCCGTGTCTTCCGAGGTCTCCACCGCGAAGTCCCGGCCCTCCTGGTAGATCGGCGGCAGGACGCGGACTTCGGTGATGCGCTGCAGCCCGAACGACTCGGGCGCCAGGGTGATCGTGGAGCCCTCCCTGAGGTCGAGCGCCGCCTCGAAGCTGACCCCCTTCACGTCCCGGACGCGCTTCAGGAACGGACTCAACACACCCTGATCTTTCAGATCCCGCTTGTTGGCAGCGTGGTAAAAGAGGCTGTTCTGTTGGAAGGACAGGTCGCGCGACAGTCGATCGACGCTGGCCTCGAGCGCCGCTTTGTTATCCCGCAAGGCGGCGATGTCGGATTCGAGGCCGGATTTGACCTGCTCCAGAGCGTTCACCGCCGCCTGCGCCGTGTCCCTCTCGGAGATGAGCTTCCTCTGCAGGGCGCGTCGGACGGCCAGGGGCGTCTGGCCCGCTTCTCCCTGGGTCACATAGGTGCGGAACGTGTCCTGCTGTGGATCGTAGAAGAACCACACTTTGTTGCCGGGCAGCAGCTCGTCCGTCCGATCCACGCCGGCGAGAAGCACCTTCGCCTTCGAGGCCTCGAGCTTCGCCTCGTTGACCAGGTAATCAATCGCCAGGCGCTGGTGCGTGTCCCCACTGCGGGCCAGGACGAATTGGTCGGGAAGCGACTGCTCCAGCCGGGTCACCTTCTCTTGCAGGTTCCTGATCTGGTCCCGGTCCGCGATGATCTTCTCCAGCAGCGACTTGTAGGAGACGTCCTTCTCCTCCGCAATCATCCGATTCAGGATGTCGCGCTGCTCGTCGTTCAGGTCGTCGGTGAAGACCTCGCTGAACTGAATGGTCCGCTGCCCCGGCTGCCGGGAGGCGTTGAACTCGTCGATGCGCTGCATCATCTGATCCGTCGCGTGGTCGATGCGCTCTTTGTGCGTCTTGAGCTCGGTGAGGAGGGCTTCCGGAGTGGCAGGCGGAGTCTCCGAGAGGCCCGTCGGCTCCGAGCCGCTCCGGCACGCGAGTGCTCCCAGGACGACGACGATCCCTGCGAGAAGGGCCACCCTGACGTCTCTCATGGTGATCATGTGACCTCCAGAACGAGAATAGGGCCTGCGTGATTGAGCGTCGGCGTGCGAGGCGGCTAGCAGAAACCGTGCCGTCGGGTGTAGGAAGACCCCGCAGGTGTCTCGGTACGGGGGACCTCGGGCCGTCCGTTCCGGCGGGCAACCGCTTCATTCTCAAGGGATAATCTGCCGGGGCCGGCGCATCCATGTGCATCGATCGAAAAGGGGACCGGTTCGTCCTGGCCAGCGGGCCAGAGGCGAGAGATCCGATCGCCTGCATTCCCGAGGGGACGCAATGACCCTCGTTCCGGGGACAGGGTCCGGGCAAGGCGGTCCGCCCGGGAAGGTCGAGGCGACTCGGAAGGGCAGGAGCAAATTCGCAATCGGGCCCGTCGCCGTTGACCTGAGGGACGGCAAGCACAAGGTTATTCCTTCCGGAAGGGTGGTAGGGGAGGCGACCGATGAGATACGCGAGTCATACCTTCAAGACGGCGGCCCTCGCCGCCTCATGCCTTCTCGCCGTGGCCTGTGCCGGGAACGCCGAGCCGGGCGATCCTCTGCCGGGGCTGACGCGCGAGCAAGGCGATCAATTCGACCGGGGCCGGGCCGTCTTCAATCGAACCTTCTCTCCCGAAACCGGTTTGGGTCCGCTGTTCAACGCCGACTCGTGCGGCGAATGCCATGAAGAGCCGGCCGCCGGCGGCCACGGCGACGAGGTCGAGGTGCACGCCGCTGCGCTCCTCCCGGACGGCGCCTGTGACGCGCTGCTCGATCTGGGCGGGCCGGTGTACCAGCAGCGCGTCACGCCCGCGCTGCACGAGGCGCTGGGAATCGAGGCGGAGCCGATCCCTGCGCGCGCCACCGCCAGGGCCAGGCGCTCCACCCCCGATCTCCTCGGTTTCGGGCTTCTCGATGCCGTGCCTGAAGCTTCGATCCTGGCGCTGGCCGATCCGGAAGACCACGATGGCGACGGCGTCTCCGGCCGCCCCAATCGCTTCTCCGACGGCCGGCTGGGCCGCTTCGGGCGCAAGGCGTTCATCCCGAGCTTGCGCGAGTTCAACGACGGGGCGTTCCTCATCGAGCAGGGGATCACCACGCCCGTCGCGCCCAGGGAAGAGTCGATCGGGGGAAGGCCGGTCCCCGAGGGGGTCGATCGAACCGCGGATCCCGAGATCGGACAGGAGGACGTCGACCTGACCGACGCCTTCGTGCGCTTCCTGGCGCCCCCGGCTCCGGGGAAGCTCGGCAGGGAAGGTCGACGCGGGAGGGCGATCTTCTCCCGTGTCGGTTGCGCCGCCTGCCACGTGCCCGCACTCGAGACAGGCGATCACCCCGTGCGGGCCCTCCGGTACAGGCGCGTGGCCGCCTATACCGATCTGCTGCTCCACGATATGGGTCCGGACCTTGCCGATATCTGCCTGGGCCAGGCGGCGCCCTCCGAGTTCCGCACCGAGCCGCTGATGGGCCTGCGTCTCTCCGTGACGTTTCTGCACGACGGCCGCGCCAAGTCGATCGAAGAGGCCGTTCGCCTGCACGGAGGGGAGGGAACGGCAGCGCGCGATCGGTTCGAGGGGCTGCGGGAGGCCGATCGACGAGCGTTGCTGGCGTTCCTGCAGGCGCTGTAGTCGGGAGGTCGATCGGCACAACGCGCCGTCGGACGAAACGGTGGTAGAGTCCCTGGCGTCGATCGTGAGGGGAGGAGAGATGAACGCACAACGTCTTCTGATCATCGCCCTCTCCGGCCTGCTGCTGGCCGCCGGGAGCGGGCCGAAGAAAAATGAGAGCCGGTCCGCAGATCGTGAAAAAGGAATCGTCCACGCGGAAGGGTGCGCCTTCGCTCTCAAGACGCCCCGGGGCTGGATACGGGATGACGTCAGCGGAGAGGGACTGGGAATGCAGGTGGTGTACTACAGGGACGACGCGTCCTGGACCAGAGCGATGGCCGTCCTGTCCGCCCGGGTGGCTCACAAAGGCTCCGAGGAGACCGCGTTCGTCGCGAAGATCGTCGAGTCGGACCTGTCGCGCTTGAAGAAGAAGCACGCGAACCTGGAGGTCAAGGACGAATCACCGCTGAAGACTCGCGACGGACGCAGGATGGTCGTGAAATATTTCATCGGCGACCCCCTCGGAGATCACGAGGCGGCGGCCTACATCCAGGAGGGCCGGAAGGTCGTGGTCCTGGGACTGTCCGCCCGCAACAAGGCGGAGTTCAAAGACGCGTTGTCGGCCTTCGAGAATCTGGTGGAGTCCTACCGCGCCCTGGGGAGCGAAGCAGAGGCGCGCGTCAGCGAAGGTCCTTGAGGATCTCTCGCGCGGCGTTGGCCCCGGAGGCCCCCGTGAGGCCGGTCCCGGGGTGCGTCCCCGAGCCGCACAGGTACAAGCCCCTGAGGGGCGTGCGGTAGCGGGCCCAGTCGAGCAGCGGCCGCATGGTGAACAGTTGGTCCAGGGCCAGCTCACCGTGGAAGATGTGGCCGCCGGTCAGTCCGTAGGTCTCCTCGAGGTCCTGGGGCGTGATCACCTGCCTGCCCAGGATCCGGTCCGGAAGGTCTCGAGCGTATTCGGACAGCGTGCTGACCACCGTGTCGCCGAGCGCGTCGCGCCGACCGTTCCAGTCCCCGGTCTTCAATCGATAGGGGGCGAACTGGACGTAGATCGACATGACGTGCTTCCCCGCTGGAGCGAGCGCGGGATCGTGGATCGAGGGGATCGTGACGTCCAGATACGGCTGCCGCGAAAAGTCCCCGTATTTGGAGTCGTCGAAGGCGCGCTCGAGGTAGTCGATCTCCGGGCCGATGTGGATCCGGCCCGCCAGCGCGGCGTGCCCGTCGCTGCCGGACCCGGCGGCTGACCCACCGTCCTTGAGGGCCGAGAAGGTCGGCAGGCCCGCGAGGGCGAGGTTCACCTTGGCGGCGGTCCCGAGACATCTGAAGTTGCGCATCCTGACGACGAACTCCGGCTGCAGGTGCACCGGGTCCACCAGGCCGAGGAGCGTGCGCCGGGGATCGGCGCTCGATATGACCGCCCTGGCGCCGATCTCCTCGCCGTCGGCCAGCGAGACGCCGGTCGCCTTTCCGTCCTTGACGAGAATCCGCGCCACGTCGGCCCCGGTCCGGATCTCCGCTCCCGCCTGCCTCGCGGCCGTGGCCATCGCCTGCGTTAGAGCCCCCATCCCTCCCGCAGGGAACGACGAGGAGCCGGCGGGATGGCCGTCCGAGGCCGCCCTCATGAGCAGGACCGCCCCCGTGCCCGCCGACCACGGTCCCAGGAAAGTCCCGAAGATCCCGCGCGCCGCGACGGCCGCCCGCAGGAGCTCGGTGTCGAAGAATTCCGAGACCAGGTCCGCGACGGCCATCGGACCCCAGCGGAGCAGGTGGAACATCTCCTTCTTCCCGAGACTCCTGAAGCCGCGCCCCGCCTTGAGCAGGTTCCAGAGATCCCCCGCCGACGGGCTGTCGATTGATGGAGGGGTTGCGGCCAGGATCCGGCCGAGGCACGCTCCGACCCTCTCCAGGACTCGCTGGAACGAGGGATATCGGGCGCTGTCCGCGGAGGAGAGCGACGCGATCTCCCCGGCGGTCCTGTGGGGATCGTCGTACAGGACCAGGGCCCGGCCGTCGGGGGACGGGGCAAACAGGCGCGGGTCGGGCCGGATCCAGCGCAGACCGTGACGCTCGAGCCGCATCTCCCTGGCGATGTCGGGGCGCAGCGGCCCGCCCGCGTGGGCCAGGGTGGAGCACCTGAACCCCGGGTGAAACTCGTCGGTGATCGCCGCGCCGCCGACGACCGGCCGTCGCTCGAGCACCAGCGGCTTGAGGCCGGCCCGGGCGAGCCGGTGCGCCGCGATGAGCCCGTTGTGCCCCGCC
>JBIOWS010000383.1:0-3035 GCA_044868745.1 Candidatus Polarisedimenticolia bacterium | reverse complement strand
CACGACGTAGTCCACCGCCCTGAGACCGGCGAGCAGCTCCATCCTCTCGGCGAGCGGGACGATCGGGCGGCCCGCTCCCTTGAGCAGCCGGACCGACCGGTCTGAGTTCACCCCGACCACCAGGATGTCTCCCAGGGCCCGCGCTCTCTCGAGAAGCTCCACGTGGCCCGCGTGCAGCAGGTCGAAGCAGCCGTTGGTGAAGACGATGACCCACCCGCGCCGCTTGAGCCTTCCGACGGTCGAGACGGCGCGCCGTGCCGGCAGGATCTTGCTCATCGCGTTCCACGCTCCGCTTCGGCGCCCAACGCACCGTAGGCGCCGCGCCGATCCCGCCGGACGACCCGCACGATGTCCTTGAGCATGCCGAGCGAATCGACCAGCGGATTCACCTTCGACCCGCTGGAATTGCGCCAGATCACCGGGACCTCCAGCGCCCGGATCCCGGCCTTGCGCGCCAGATACAGGATCTCCACGTCGTAGGCGAAGCGCTCCACGCGGGCGGCACGGAACAGCGGCAGGATTTCCTGGCGCCGCATCACCTTGAACCCGCACTGCGTGTCATGGAACGGCAGACCGGTGATCGCCCGCACCAGCCGGTTGAAGCAGCGCCCCATCAGCTCGCGCCAGGCCGGTTGGTGCTTCTCCACGCGCGACTCCGGCAAACCCCGGGAGCCGAAGGCGATGCCGTACCCTTCCAGCACAACGGGCCGCAGGAGTCGGGGCAGCTCCTCGATCGGCGTCGACAGATCGGCATCGGTGAGCAGCAGGAACTCGCCGGTGGCCATCAAGACACCGTGCTTGATGCTGTACCCCTTGCCCCGGTTCTGACCGTTCCTCAGCAGCCGGACGGTGATCCCCCCCCGAGGGAGGGCCTGGCCGAACGCCTCCACGGCCGTGGCGGTTTCGTCCCGGCTACCGTCGTCCACGATCAGAACTTCGCAGGGATCCGAAATGGCGGGCAGGTACTCCGCCAGGGAGGCCAGGCTGGCCCGGATCCGGGCCGCCTCGTTGTAGGCCGGGATGACGACCGAAAGATGAGGCCGCGCCTGCATGACCACGCCCTTCAGCGCCGCGCTCAGGCCGGCTCGTTCGGGCCGATCTGCTGGCTGACCTGGAGGCGGATGAGCGCTTTCTGGAGCGCGACTTGGGCGCGCTCGAAGTCGGTGTCGCGGCCGCGGTCGCGCAGCCTCAGGAGCGCCCGATCCCTGGCCTTGCGGGCGCGCTCCCGGTCGATCGCCTCGGCGCGCTCGGCGATCTCCGCCAGGATGCTCACGCGGTCCGGCAGGACCTCCGCGAAGCCCCAGGCAATCGCAACGAAGCGACGCACAGTACCGCGCCGGTACATGACCTCTCCGATGCCCAATCCCGTGAGGAGCGGCGCGTGCCCCGGCAGGACCCCCAGCGACCCCTCGGAACCGGGCAGCACGATCTCGTCCACCACCTCGGAGACGACGCGTGCCTCGGGCGTCACGACCTCCAGGTGGAGGGAGGCCGGTCCGCGAGGCGGAGCTCCCGCGACCTGCGTCGCCATCACCTCAGGCCGCCTTCTTCATCATCTCGGCCTTGGCGATCACCTCGTCGATGCCGCCCACCATGTAGAACGCCTGCTCCGGCAGGTCGTCGTGCTGCCCAAGGACGACCTCCTTGAAGCTACGGACGGTCTCGGCGATCGGCACGTACTTCCCCTCCACGCCGGTGAACTGCTCCGCCACGAAAAAGGGCTGCGACAGGAAACGCTGGATCTTGCGGGCCCGCGCGACCGTCACCTTGTCCTCCTCGGGGAGCTCGTCGATCCCCAGGATGGCGATGATGTCCTGCAGGTCCTTGTATCGCTGCAGCACCCCCTGCACGGCACGCGCCGTATCGTAATGCTCCTGGCCGACCACCCGTGCGTCGAGGATGTGCGACGTCGAGGCGAGCGGATCGACGGCCGGATAGATCCCCAGCTCGGAGATCTTGCGTGACAGGTTCGTCGAGGCATCCAGGTGGGCGAAGGTGGTCGCGGGGGCCGGATCGGTGTAGTCATCGGCGGGGACGTAGATCGCCTGTACCGAGGTGATCGATCCCTTCACGGTCGAAGTGATCCTCTCCTGCAGCTCCCCCAGCTCGGTGGCCAGCGTCGGCTGGTAGCCGACGGCGGACGGCATGCGACCCAGAAGCGCCGACACTTCCGACCCCGCCTGGGTGAACCGGAAGATGTTGTCGATGAACAGGAGCACGTCCTGCCCTTCGAAATCGCGGAAGTACTCGGCCGCCGTCAGTCCCGTGAGGCCGACGCGCAGGCGCGCGCCGGGTGGCTCGGTCATCTGTCCGTACACGAGCGCCGTCTTGCCGATCACCCCGGACTCCTTCATCTCGAGCCACAGGTCGTTCCCCTCGCGGGTCCTCTCCCCAACCCCGGCGAAGACCGACACGCCGCCGTGCTTCAGCGCGACGTTGTGGATCAGCTCCATGATGATGACGGTCTTGCCGACCCCCGCCCCGCCGAACAGCCCGGTCTTGCCCCCCTTCAGGTACGGCTCCAGCAGGTCGATCACCTTGATCCCGGTCTCGAACATCTGCAGCTCGGTGTCCTGCTCCTCGAAGTTCGGCGCGTCCCGGTGAATCGGCAGCTCCTGCCTGGCGCTGATCGGTCCCAGCTTGTCCACCGGTTTGCCCAGGACGTTGATCACCCGGCCGAGAATCTCCTTGCCGACCGGTATCTTGATCGGCGCGCCGGTGTCGAGCGCTTTCATGCCGCGCACCATCCCGTCGGTCGGCTCCATCGCCACGCAGCGGACCCGGCTCTCTCCCAGATGCTGCTGCACCTCGGCCGTCACGTCCACCGGCATCGGGACCTCGAACCCCTCGCTCGTGATCCTCACGGCGTTGTAGATCCCGGGGAGGTCCCCCTCCGCGAACTCGACGTCCACCACCGGACCGATGACCTGGACCACCTTGCCCGCCCTCATGAGCGACTCCCTCCTCAAACGCTGCGGCCGCAGAAGCGGCACACGTTCGCCCTGGCCTTGATCGTCTCCGCGCAGTGGGGACAC
>JBIOWS010000382.1:0-5752 GCA_044868745.1 Candidatus Polarisedimenticolia bacterium | reverse complement strand
CGGGACGAACGGTCCCGGCCTGGATCCTTTCGTCCTGCGGCGCATCCCGATGCAGGAGAGCGACGGGCCGTTCCGCGTCCGCTGTAAGCTGGCAGGTGCGTACGACTGGGTGGCGGGGATCAAGGGCCTCTGGCAGCGCCTGGTGGCGCGGGAGGACCAGGTGGATGCCCTGCCGCTCACCCGGCCGGGGTTCGAGGGGAGTTGATCGCAGATGAGCGTCCTGGTGACCGATGCGAGCGGCAACCACGCCCTGGCCGCCGTCCGGTCGCTGGGGAGGCGCGGCATCCGCGTGGTCGGAGCGGACTGCGTGAGGCTCGCCAAGGGCCTCTACAGCAGGTACTGCTCGCAGCGGGTCTTTTATCCCTCCCCCACGCGCGGCATCGAGGAGTTCCATCGCGGCCTGCGTCGCATCTTGAAGACGCTGAAGCCCGAGATCCTGATGCCGATGACCGAGCGCACAATCCTCGCCCTGCTGGCCGATCGCAGGGAGGTGGAGTCCCGCGTCCCCCTGGCGCCCCTGCCGCCCGAGGAGTCGATCCGGGTGGCCTTCGACAAGGAGGCGACGATCCGGCTGGCCGAGTCCCTCGGTGTCCCGGTGCCGCGTTCGGAGGCACCACGGGATCTGCACGACCTCGCCGATCTTCGATCCCGGATCTCGTACCCTGCCGTCATCAAGCCCAGGCGCTCCGAGATCGTGACCGCCGACGGCCGGATCGTCCCCGGCGGACCGGCCGACTACTGTTTCGCTCCCGACGAGCTGGAAGCCAGGTACCTGGCGGTGCACCGGCGGGCCCCGCGGCCGCTCATCCAGGAGTTCATCCCCGGCCAGGGGTTCGGGATCTCGGCCCTTTGCGAGCGCGGGCGGATCAAGGTCCTGTTCGCCCACCGGCGGCTCAGGATGATCCGGCCCACCGGGTCGGGGAGCTCGCTCCGCGAGAGCATCCCCCCGCCTCCGGACATGGCCGAGGCGGCGCGCTCCCTCCTCCAGGCGCTCGGGTGGCACGGGGTGGCGATGGTGGAATTCAAGCGGGACGCGCGGGACGGCGCGCCCAGGCTGATGGAGATCAACGGTCGGTTCTGGAACTCGGTTCCTCTGGCGGTCGCGGCCGGCGTCGATTTCCCCTATCTGCTCTACCGGCTGGGGACGAAGGGGGAGGCGCCGGATCGCCTCGGGTATCGCGTGGGGGTCAGGTGCCGGTGGCTGCTGGGGGACGCGCGGCACCTGTTGGAGGTTTTGCGCGGCAGACCCGCGGGCTGGGCCGACGAGTTCCCGTCGCGCTTCCGGGCCGCGCGCGAGTTCATGAGATTCAGGGACCGGGACCTCCACTACGACGATCTGTCGCTCACCGACCCCCTCCCCTTCCTGGCCGACATCGGCGACCTGCTCCTGCGCCAGCTGCCCCGTTCCATTTTCAGGCGCCGGGACCGCGACGTGATCGAGGTGCCCGATCCGCGCCCGTTGGCGACGCGAATGTCATGCGGATCCTCTGGGTAAAGGTCGGGGGTTTGTGGCCGCCCAACACGGGCGGTCGTCTCCGGAGCTTCCATCTCGTCTCCGAGCTGTCGCGCCGCCACGCCGTGACGCTCTTGACGACCCACGCTCCGGGGGACGATCCCGAAGTCCACGCCGAGCGCCTGTCGCGCTGCTGGCAGATCGTATCGATGCCCCGGGCCATCCCGAAGCGGGGCAGCGCTCGATTCGCGTTCGCCCTGCTGCGCTCCTGGCTGTCCGCGCTCCCCGTCGACCTCCTGAAGTTCAGAGCCTCTGCGTTCGCGCGCGTGGTCCGGCGCTTCCTCGAGCAGGGAGGGTTCGATCTGTGCGTGGCCGACTTCCTGAGCGCCACGGTGAACCTCCCGGTGCAGAACCGGCTGCCGCTGATCCTCTTCGAGCACAACGTCGAGCACCTGATCTGGAAGCGCCTGTGCGAGGTCGAGGGGCGCCCCTGGCGGCGCGCCCTGCTCGCCCTGGAATGGCGCAAGCTGCGCCGCCACGAGGCGCGGGCCTGCCTCGGCGCCGCATCGACCTTCGCGGTTTCCGACACGGACCGCGCGCTCCTGTCCGCCGCCGCGCCCGGCGCCCTCGTGCGCACCATCCCGACCGGTGTCGATACCTCCTACTTCGCCCCCGGCCGATCCCCTGAGGCGCCCGGGACGCTCGTCTTCACAGGTTCCATGGACTGGCACCCCAACGAGGACGCCGTCCTGCACTTCCTGCACGCCGTTCTGCCCCGCATCCGCCGGGAGGTCCCCCAGGCATCCTTCTCGGTGGTGGGGCGCAACCCGACGCCTCGCTTGCTCGCCGCGGCGGCGCAGGCCGCGGTCCGGGTCACGGGGACCGTGGAGGACGTCCGCCCCTACGTGGCCGAAGCGGCCGTTTTCGTCGTGCCGCTCCGGATCGGCGGAGGGACGCGCCACAAAATCTTCGAGGCGCTCGCCATGGGCGAGGCGGTGGTCTCGACGCGGGTCGGGGCGGAGGGCCTGCCTCTCGTACCGGGGACCCACTTCATCCAGGAGGACGATCCCGACCGCTTCGCGCGGGAAGCCGTCGCGCTGCTTCGCGATCCGGATCGCCGGCGATCGCTCGGCACCGCCGGGCGGCGCCTCGTCGAAGAGCATTACTCGTGGGCGCAGGCGGCCCGCCGGTTCGAGGCGCTGTGCGAGGAGGCGATCGCGGAGCATCGCCCCCGGCCGCGGCGCGTCCCCCCGGTGGGCGCCGCCAAGGCGATCGTCGATGCCGCCTTTCCGCGTGCCATCGTCGATCACCTGCGGGCCTGGAGAAACCTCGAGCCACGGGCCCGGGCGATCTACTGGAGGTCGAGGCTGCCGCGTCTCTTCGGCGCGCGCCGCGCCGCATCCTCCCCCCCGGTCGCGCCGATCCGCTCGGTCCTGTTCGTCTGCCACGGGAACATCATCCGCAGCCCCATGGCAGCGGCCCTTCTGGAGCGCTCCCTGCGGGACCTGAAAGCCTCCGGCCCGTCGGTCGCCTCGGCCGGCCTGCACGCCGTCCGGGGCCAGAGGGCCGATCCCCGGGCGAGGATCGCGGCCAGGCGGTTCGGCATCTCGCTGGACGATCACCGCGCCCGGCCGTTGACGCCCGAGCAGGTGGGGCAGTCGGACCTGATCATCGCCATGGACGCGCTGAACGAAGCGGCGCTGCTCGCCCGGTACCCGGGGGCCCGGCACAAGATCTCCCTGCTGGGCGCGTCCGCCGGGAACGGCCGGGGGATCGAGTTCGCGGACCCCTTCGACGGCGACGAGGAGGACATCCGCCGCTGTTACGCACTGCTGGAGACCGCCGTCCGCGCGCAGGCCCGCACGCTGCGGCCGCCGGCGAGCGCGGGCTGCGAGGCGGTGTCGCGCCATGCGAGTTAGCGTCTTCGGGCTCGGCTATGTCGGGTGCGTGACCGCCGCCTGCCTGGCGAAACGGGGACACGAGGTGGTCGGCGTGGACACCAACCCCGACAAGGTGGCGATGCTCAACGCCGCGGCTCCACCCGTCGTCGAGTCCGGGCTGGAAGAGCTTCTCTCCGAGGTGGTCGGGGCGGGGCGGTTGAGGGCCACGACCTCCAGCCAGGAAGCGGTGGCCGCCACGGAGCTGGCCCTCATCTGCGTCGGGACTCCTGGACGGCAGAACGGCAGCCTGAACCCGGAAGCGATCGGCCGCGTCGGCCGGGAGATCGGGCGGGCGTTGCGGGCGGGGGGGGCGCCGTTCACGGTCGTGCTGCGGAGCACCGTCCTGCCCGGCACCACCGAGCGTGTGCTCGTTCCCGCCCTTCGCCACGGCGGGCAGGCGGCGCCCCGAGCCGATCTGCGGGTCGCCATGAATCCGGAGTTCATGCGCGAGGGCTCGTCGCTGCGGGATTTCGCGCGGCCTCCTCTCACGCTGGTGGGGTGCAGCGACGCGAAAACCGCCGTTCTCCTGCGCTCGCTCTATGAGGGCGTGGATGCCCCGTTCGTGCACACGACGGTGAGGACCGCGGAGATGGTCAAGTACGTGGCCAACGCCTTCCACGCGCTCAAGGTTTGCTTCAGCAACGAGATCGGGGACGTGTGCGCGGGTCTTGGAGTCGATCCTCAGGAGGTGATGCGGATCTTCCTCATGGATCGGAAACTCAACGTCTCCGAGGCGTATCTGCGTCCCGGCTTCGCGTTCGGCGGCTCCTGCCTGCCGAAGGATCTCCGGGCCCTGCTGCATGCGGCGCGGTGCGCCGACCTCCCGCTGCCGCTGCTGTCGGCGATCCTGCCCTCGAACGAGGCGCAGATCCGCAGCGGCGTCGAGGCGGTACTGGCGACGCGCAAGCGGCGGGTCGGGATCGTCGGACTCTCTTTCAAGCCCGGCACGGATGACCTGCGGGAAAGCCCCCTGGTCGCTTTGGTCGAGACGCTCATCGGCAAGGGGTGCCAGGTGCGGATCCTCGATCGGAACGTGTCGATCGCGCGACTGGTCGGGGCGAACCGCCGCTATATCGAAGAGGAGATCCCCCACATCGCCTCGCTGATGTGCGACAGCGCGGACACCCTCCTCGCCCACGCGGACGTGCTCGTGATCGGCAGCGCCGGCGAGGAAGCGGCGCGCGTCCTCTCGCAGACCCGACCCGGGCAGTCGGTGATCGACCTCACGCGGGGGGCGATCGCGCGGCCGGTCGGAGCGCTGGCGGCGGTGGAGGCCCGGTGATGCGGCCGGGCCTCGCAGCCGGGCTCGTACTCGCCATCGCGGCGGGGGCGATTGACGGCCCGGCGGCCGTCGCGGGCCGGACGCCGCCTTCCACGACGACGCCCGAGCTGCCGCGCCTCTATGTCGACACGACGTACGTCGCGCCGACCGGCGACACCCTCGCCGTGCAATCGGACGGCGATCTGCAGGCCGCGCTCGAGCGAGCGAAGCCGGGGGACGTCATCACCCTCGCCGCCGGGGCCACCTTCGTCGGCCCCTTCACGCTGCCGCACAAGGAGGGCAACGGATGGATCATCGTCCGGACCAGCGCGCCCGACAGCAGCCTTCCCCCGCCCGGCAGCCGCGTCGATCCGTCCTACGCCCGGGTCATGCCGAAGATCGAGACCAAGTCCGGCCCGGCGCTCACCGCCGCGCCGCGCGCGCACCACTACCGCTTCCTCGGGATCGAGATCCGGCCGAAGCCCGGCGCCTTCGTCCAGAACCTCGTCCTGCTCGGCTCGGGGGAGACCGCGCTCCAGAAGCTGCCTCATCACATCATCTTCGACCGCTGCTACCTGCACGGCGATGCGAGGCGGGGCACGCGACGCGGGATCGGATTGAACTCCCGGGAGACCGCGATCATCGATTCGTACCTGGCGGATTTCAAGGAGGCCGGAGCCGAAACGCAGGCGATCGGGTGCTGGAACGGCGCCGGCCCTTTCAAGATCGTCAACAACTACCTCGAAGGCTCCGGGGTGAACGTCATGTTCGGCGGCACGACCCCCGCACTCCGGGATGTCGTCGCCTCCGACATCGAGATCCGCCGCAACCACATCGCCAAGCCCCTCGCATGGAAGATCGGGGAGCCGTCGTACGAGGGAACTCCCTGGACGGTCAAGAACCTGTTCGAGTTGAAAAGCGCGCGGCGGGTCCTGGTCGAGCAGAACCTTCTGGAGAACAACTGGCTGCACGCGCAGAACGGGTTCGCGATCCTGCTGACCGTGCGCACCGAGCTGGACACGGCGCCGTGGGCGGTGGTCGAGGACGTGACGTTCAGGAACAATGTGGTGCGTCACGTCGCCGCGGGCTTCAACATCC
>JBIOWS010000381.1:0-6347 GCA_044868745.1 Candidatus Polarisedimenticolia bacterium | reverse complement strand
GGCGCTCCTGGTACCGTCGTTTCGTTGTGGAGGCCGGGCCGGTCGCTGGGCCGCCGGTGCGGCCGCGGCCGGCCTGTTCCTGGCGCTCGGCCGGTTCAACCCTGCGGCCGCCTGGCTTTTCGAGCTGGGCCGCGGGCTCGTCCGCTATCCGGTCAGGATGTGGCTGGCGATCGCGATGGGGAGCGCGCTGCTCGCCGGGATAGGGTTCGAAAGGGCGATCCTCGCGGGGGAGCCGCGGGCGCGTACGGCATTCCACCTGACGCTCGCCTCGCTGGGGCTCCTGATCGCCCTGGGAGGGAGCGCGCTGTGGATCCTGCCGGGACCGGCAGAGGGTTGGCTGCGCGGGATCATGCCGAGCGACGCCATCGCGGGCGCCGCGGCGGCCGAGCGGCTGCGCTGGGTCGGTCTCTGCCTCCGCTCGCTCGCCGTTCTGGGTCTGCTGGCCCTGGCGGCTTTCCTGGCCAGGCACCGGCCCTCCTTGGGCGGGGCTTGCGCGCTGCTGGTACACACCGCTGCCCAGGTCGTCCTTCTTGGGCCACTCCTCGCCTCGGATGCGGTCGGACCTTACCTGAGGCCCTCTCCCCTGCTCGCTGCGATTCCCCCCGCCGCGCTCGTGGCCCACGGCTCGTCCGAGGGCCTCTTCGGGGACTCGGCCCCGGCGGCGCGCGTCTTCCCCGACCGCAGGGCGTTCTGGTTCGAGCGCCGCGCATACCACGAGGCCTACCCCTTCGCCGGGATGCTCTGGGGCCGGCGCTACGAGCTGAACGTCTCGTCCGAGGGGCTGGATTCCTTCCTGACGACCGCCGCGCGGGACGCGGTGCGGACCGCCGACGAGCCCGATCGTCTGCGGCTTCTCGCGGCCTGGGGCATCGAGTACCTGATCCTCGATCGTCCCCTCGACCTCGGCGACCGAGGGCAGGCGGAACCCGTGCTGCACTTGCCGAGCTTTGGCGGCACGATCCATCTCTACAGGATCCCCGCGGCCTGCCCCGGAGTCCTGCTGGTCGGGGCGGTCCGGCGCGCGCCCACGCTGAATGCCGCGGTCGATCTGCTGAAGGATTCCGCCTTCGATCCCTGTGCGTCCGTCGTCCTGCCGGGAGGCGGCCCCCCCGCGGACGGTCCACGCGGCGAGGTCCGGGTGCTGCACGACGGGCCGGAAAGCCTGGCGGCCGAGACCGCCGCTCCCGCTGCGGGGGTGCTCGTGGTCCAGCGCTCCTACCTGCCGCTCTACCGCGCCACCGTGGACGGGGTCGAGGTCCCGCTCAGGATCGCGAACCTCCACCGGCTGGGCGTGGAGGTCCCCGCTGGACGTCACGGCGTGGAGATCCGGACGGATCGGCGGCCGCTCCACCTCTCCCTGGTCGCCGTTGCTCTCGGCCTGCTCGGACTCGGAGCGCTCGGGCGGACGAATCAGGGGACGCCGAGCGCTGTGCGATAATCCGCGTCATGGACCAGCTCCTGGAACCGCTCAACCCGCAACAGCGGGAAGCGGTCCAGCACACCGAAGGGCCGTTGCTGATCGTGGCCGGGGCCGGATCCGGCAAGACCCGCGTCATCGTGCACCGTCTGGCCTACATCCTGGCGCACGGCCTCGCCCCGCCCCGGGAGGTGGTGGCGGTCACCTTCACGAACAAGGCGGCGGGCGAGATGAAGGAGCGCGTCGAGCGCCTCGTCGGCTCCGATCGCGGCGGGGCGCAGGTCTCCACCTTCCACTCCTGGTGCCTCAGGCTCCTGCGCCGGCAGGCGGCGCGCCTGGGCTTCGGCAGCGACTTCCTTGTCTACGACGAGACGGATCAGGCGGCACTGATCAAGGAATGCCTCGCGGATCTCCAGATCGACGAGTCGACCTTCACGCCGCGCCTGTTTCGCCATCGCATCAGCGACGCCAAGAACCGCGGGCTCGACCCGGTGGCCTTCGAGCGGCAGAAGGAAGGACGACAGGACGACCTCGTCTCCAGGGTGTTCGCCCTCTACCAGGAGAGGCTGCGCGCTTGCAACGCCCTGGACTTCGACGACCTGATCGGACAGGTCCTCGTGCTCCTCGCCTCGGAGGAAGACGTGGCGCGGGACGTCGCCTCCCGCGTGCGCTACCTGATGGTGGATGAGTACCAGGATACGAACCAGCCGCAGTACAGGTTGATCAGATCGCTGGCCGCCGTGCACGGCAACGTCTGCGCAGTCGGCGATCCGGATCAGTCGATCTACCGCTTCCGCTTCGCGGACATCTCCAACATCCTTTCGTTCGAGGAGGATTTCCCGGGAACGCGGATCATCAAGCTGGAGCAGAACTACCGCTCGACCGGCAACATCCTCGAAGCTGCGACCGCCGTGGTGCGCCACAACCGGGGGCGCATCGACAAAGCGCTCTGGTCCGACGCGCCGGCGGGCGAGCCGATCGACCTCCTGGTGGCCCTCGACGAGAGGCACGAGGGCGAGCGCGTGGTCGCCGGTGTTCGGGAGCTCCAGCGCGGGCGCGCCCTGGAGGAGATCGCCGTGCTCTATCGCACCAACGCCCAGTCGCGCGCCCTCGAGGAGGCGATGTCCCGGGCCGGGCTGCCGTACATCGTCGTGGGCGGCACTCGTTTCTACGATCGCCGTGAGGTCCGCGACCTGGTGGCCTATCTGCGCGCCATCGTGAACCCGCGCGACGACGTCAGCCTGCGGCGTATCGTCAACACGCCGCCCCGGGACATCGGCAAGACGACGCTCGACACCGTCCTCGACGTGGCTCGCAAGAACGGCGCTCCCCTGGAGGAGGCGATCCGCACGACTCTGGACCTCTCCCTGGTCGGCCAGCGCGCCGCGAAGGCGCTCCAAGTCTTCCTGTCCCTGATGTCGGAGCTGAGGAGCGAGGCCAGGGACGCGCAGCCGAGCCGCCTGGTGGCGACCGTCATCGCGCGGACGGGGTTTGACGCCCATCTCGAGAAGACCTCCCCCGGAGACGCCGCCTCGCGGATCGAGAACCTCCAGGAGCTGGCGAACGCGGTCAGTGCCTACGACGGCCTCGAGGGTGGGCTCCAGGCTTTCCTCGACCGCACCGCCCTGCTGTCCGAGACCGAAAACGTCCAGGGATCCTCGGGGGTCCGCCTGACGACGCTGCATTCCGCGAAGGGGCTCGAGTTCCCCGTCGTGTTCATCGTCGGAATGGAGGAAAACCTCTTCCCGCACGCCCGATCCTCCGAGCAGCACGAGGACCTGGAAGAGGAGCGGCGGCTGTTCTACGTCGGCATGACGCGCGCCAAGGAGCGGCTCATCCTGACGCGCGCCCTGACCCGGCGCCTGTTCGGGGATCCCCTGCCGACGGAGCCCTCCCGCTTCCTGCCGGAAATCCCCGCGCACCTCCTCAGGGAGCGCCGCGCGGAGGAGGCGTACGCCGGCTACTTCCAGGGCGAATCCGCCCGCTTCGCCCGCGCAGGAAGCAGAGGCGTCGATCGGCCGGCGCGCAAATGGCTCAGAGGCGGCGCTACGGGAAGCGCCTCCGGGCGTGGGACGGACGCCTCCCCCGCCGACGGCGCCGTCGTCCCCGGATCGTATCCCCTCGGGTGCAAGGTGCATCATCCGGAGTACGGCGTCGGCACGGTCATCGAGGTCGAGGGGAGCGGGGACGGGCAGAAGCTGACGGTGTCGTTCTCGATTTACGGATCGAAGAAGTTCCTGCCGCGCTATGCGAGGCTGGAGAGGATCTGAGGGCGGCGGGCACGCGCGTGAAACGATGGGATCAGCGGAGGGGACCATGATCGACCACGTCGGATTGAAGGTGAAGGATTTCAAGAAGAGCGTGGGGTTTTTCTCGAAGGCGCTGGCGCCCTTGGGGTACAAAGTGCTGGCGGAGTTCGAGGACGCCGCGGGGCTCGGCGCCGGAACGTCGCCGGACCTCTGGATCGGCAAGGGCGAGCCCTCGAAGGCGGGCGTTCACCTCTGCTTTGCCAGCAAGAGCCGGGCGAACGTGGACCAGTTCCACGCGGCCGCGCTCAAGGCGGGAGGACGGGACAACGGCGCGCCGGGACTGCGCAAGGACTACCACGAGCACTACTACGGAGCCTTCGTCCTCGACCCGGACGGCAACAACATCGAGGCTGTCTGTCACGATCCGAAGGGCTAGAGGCGGCTTCGGGAGGTGGAGGCCCTCAGGCCGTGGGCCCCCAGCGCATCCCGTCGAGGACCTCGCGAGCCGTGGCGATCGTCCGGTCGATCTGATCGGGGGTGTGCGCCAGCGACAGGAACATCGCCTCGAACTGGGAGGGCGCCAGGTAGATGCCGCGCTCCAGCATGCGCCGGAAGAAAATGGCGTAACGCCTCGTGTCGGCCGCCGAGGCGCTGGACCAGTCGAAAGGCTCGGCGGCGCAGAAAAACAGCGTGAGGAGCGATCCGACACGCGTCAGTTTCGCCGGCGTTCCGCTCTCCTCGGCCGCTGCCGCCAGCCCGCGCGCCAGGCGGTCGGAGATCGACTCGAGCCGATCATAAACACCGGGCGAGCGGAGCTGCGTCAGCGTGGCGATCCCGGCGCGCATCGCCAGGGGGTTGCCGCTCAGGGTTCCCGCCTGGTAGACATCCCCCTCCGGCGCCACGCGATCCATGATCTCCTCGCGCCCGCCGTAGGCGCCGATTGGCAGTCCTCCGCCCAGAACCTTGCCGAGTGTGGTCAGGTCGGGGGTCACCTGGTACACTTCCTGCGCGCCGCCGTAGGCGAGGCGGAAGCCGGTGATCACCTCGTCGAAGATCAGCAGCACGCCGGATCGCGCGGTGATCTCCCGCAGCCCTTCGAGGTAGCCGCGCCGCGGCGGAACGACTCCCATGTTGGCCGCGACCGGCTCGACGATGACACAGGCGATCTCGCTGCCGCGGTGATCGACGAGGTCGGCAAAGGCGCCGAGATCGTTGTACGGCAGGACCAGCGTCTGCTCCGCCACCCGTGCCGGCACTCCCGGCGTCCCCGGGATCCCGAGCGTGGCGACGCCCGACCCCGCCTTGACCAGGAGCGCGTCCGCATGGCCGTGGTAGCACCCCTCCATTTTCACGACCAGATCGCGGCCCGTGAAGGCGCGCGCCAGGCGGATGACCGAGAGCGTCGCCTCAGTCCCCGAGTTGACCATGCGCACCTTCTCGATCGCCGGGACCGCCTCGACGACCAGCCGCGCCAGCTCCACCTCGTGCGGATTCGGAGCGCCGAACGAGGTGCCGTCCGCGGCGGCCTCCTGGACGGCGCGCACGACCTCCCCGGGCGCATGGCCGAGGATCAGGGGCCCCCAGGATCCGACGTAGTCGATGTACTCGTTGCCGTCCACGTCGTACAGGAGGGCGCCGGCGCCGCGCGAGAAGAACAGGGGATCACCGCCGACCGCCTTGAAGGCGCGCACCGGCGAGTTGACCCCTCCCGGGATCAGATCACGGGCCTTTTCGAACAGCCTGCGGGAAATCGTGGCCATCGGGCTCGATCGGCGGGGCGCCGGGGAGATGCGCCCCTTCAACGGCCCAGGAGACGGGCCGCCTCCTTGGCGAAGTAGGTGACGATCAGGTCGGCGCCGGCCCGGCGGATCGCGACGAGCGATTCCAGGAGGACGCGGTCGCGGTCGATCCAACGGTTCTGAGCCGCGGCGACCAGCATGGAGTACTCCCCGGAGACCTGGTAGGCCGCGACGGGCACCTGGAAGCTCTCCCGGACCCGGTGGATGACGTCCAGATACGGCAGGGCCGGTTTCACCATCACCATGTCGGCCCCCTCTTCGATGTCGAGCGCTACCTCGCGCAGGGCCTCGCGAACGTTCGCTGGGTCCATCGGGTGGCTCTTGCGGTCGCCGCTGCGCGGCGCCGACCGAGCCGCTTCGCGGAAAGGCCCGTAGAAAGCCGAGGCGTACTTGGCGGCGTACGACAGGATGGGGGTCTGCTCGAGGCCGGCGCCGTCCAGCGCCTTGCGGATCGCCCCCACCCGACCGTCCATCATGTCGGAAGGAGCGACGATGTCGGCGCCCGACCGAGCCTGGGACACGGCCGTTCTCGCGAGCAGCTCCAGCGTCGGGTCATTCAGGATCTCTCCCCCTTCCACGACCCCGCAGTGGCCGTGATCGGTGTACTCACACAGGCAGACGTCTGCGATCACCAGGATATGCCCGGATCCCTTCTTGATCGCCCGCGTCGCTTCCTGGACGATCCCTTCGGGATCGTAGGCGCCCGAGGCCCGGGCGTCCTTCCTCGGCGGGATCCCGAAGAGGATCACCGCAGGGACGCCCAGCGTGGCCACCTCCTGGGCCTCGGCCACAGCCTCGTCCACCGACAGGTTGAACTGCCCCGGCATCGAGGAGATCTCGGTTCTCACCTTTTTCCCTGGGCACACGAACATGGGGTAGACG
>JBIOWS010000380.1:0-5538 GCA_044868745.1 Candidatus Polarisedimenticolia bacterium | reverse complement strand
TCGAACCGACAAGGCCTGCGGCTCCTGCCGGATCCCCTGTACAGCCGGGGAACGAGTCTCGCTCCGGCACCGCCGACCGGCGCGCCGATCCCGATCGGGTCCGTCGAGACCGAAAGCGTCACCGTGGGAACAGGCACGGATTCGGCGCGCCGGTCGGCGGTGCCGGAGCGAGACTCGTTCCCCGGCTGTACAGGGGATCCGGCAGGAGCCGCAGGCCTTGTCGGTTCGATTCCCTGGATGCCGGCTCGGGAGACAGGTGGCGGCAGAGCATCCGGCGCCGATCCTCCCTCGGGAGCGATCGTCCCGGGGGAGGGGGCGGCGGGTCCCGGCCCTGCGCTCCCCGTGGAGTCCTCCGGTGCGTTCGCCGGCGCCTTCCCCCTGGGCCTCTGGCGGGCGACCGTGGTGCACGCCGATGACGCGGCGGCGACCCACAGCAGCACGGTCGCCATCGCCACGAGCGGCACCGCCCGGCCGGCCTTACGGAGGGGGCGCCGCCTCACGGCACCATCTCGGTCCGGAGCGAGCCGGCCCTGAAGTCCGGCTCGCCCACGACGATCGTGCCGTCCTTTGACACGACACGCGGCGGCCGGACGCCGGCGTCGAACGCGACCGGGGCCTCGAGCACGGATCTGGTCTTGGCGCGAAACTCGACCGTCATGAGGGTCTGGTCGCCCACCGCCGTCAGGTCGGTCGCGGCGGCGCCGGTGCGGTAAAGGCCGACCACCAGACGCTCCGTGGATGCGCCCGGCTCGCGGGCGACGACCATCTGTGTCCCGGCGGCCCCGTTCTCGCTCAGGAACGTCCCTTCGGCCGCGATCGTGAAGTCGAAGTGGACCGAGTCGTAGACCAGGTCGAAGTCCGCGCCGAACACTCCAGGTGTATCCGTCAGGACCACCCCCACGACGACCCGGCCTCCTGAGGACGACGACGTGAATCCACTCTCGACCAGTGTGACCGTCCCGGGCGCGGTGGAGGCCGCCGGAACGAAGCGGATCTGCACCGGCGGCCGGTCCTCCTGGCCCCCTCCTCCCCGGCAGTCAACGACCAGTAACGACAGAGCGATGGCGCAAACGACGCCTGTGGCTCCCTTCACTCGTGCGACCCGGAAGAAGGCGGCTCTGCCGCCGGTTGGGCCAGGAAGGCGCCGATGGCGGCCCGATCCACCCCGTCCTCGATCCGCGTGAACAACCTCGTGCCGAGCTGGCGGAGCGTCTCCGGACGGTCGAAGGGAAGCCGGTCGTACATCTGGCCGCCCTCGAAGTGGCATGGCGAGCAGCGCGCCTCGAGGATCGGGCGGACCTGAGAGGTGAAATCGATCGCCGCCGCCTTGGGGCGGGCCTCGTCCGGAGGGGCGAGGTCACCAGCCGCGGCGCACCCGGTCAGCGGGGCCAGGAGCGCGAGCGACAGGAGAAGTCGCATGATCATGCCTCGATTCTAAGCCGAATCCGGCGCGGAGCAGCAGCCGCCACGCGGAATGGCCTTGCCGTGCGGGCAGGCGGCGGGGTGGCCGAGGAAGGCGCAGATCGAGTCGGTCATCGCCGCGGAGAGGATGTGCTCGAAGTAGCACGCCTCCTCCTCGACCAGGGCCTCCTGCATCTGGAACGTCTCGGAGAACAGGGTCTCCGCCAGACGATGCCGGCGCACCAGGCTCTCGGCGCGCTGTCGTCCCACGTCGGTGAACGACGCGTCCGGCCCGGGAGAGAGGATGCCGCGCGAGCGCATGCGCCCGAGCAGGGCCGGAGTGGCCAGGCGGACGCCGAGGGCACAGATCTCGTGGGCGGCCTCATCCCCTTCGCTCTTCAGCCAGAGGTACTCCAGCACTTCGTCGATCG
This sequence comes from Candidatus Polarisedimenticolia bacterium, assembly GCA_044868745.1. Classification (GTDB taxonomy): domain Bacteria; phylum Acidobacteriota; class Polarisedimenticolia; order Gp22-AA2; family Gp22-AA2; genus JBIOWS01. The sequence goes on along the minus strand of JBIOWS010000380.1, from coordinate 3,706 downwards.
CTTCCTCCTCCTTCTCCTGCGTGAGGAATTCGCCGGCGACGCGGCCGTGGTCGAGCTGGATCTGGCGGTCGGCCCGGCGGCCGACGGCCAGGTCGTGCGTCACCATGACGATCGTCTGTCCCCGATCGTGGATGCGCTGGAACAGGTCCAGGACCGTGAGCTCGTTCTCGGCGTCCAGCGAACCAGTCGGCTCGTCGGCGAGGATCAGCCTGGGTCGGTTGATCAGAGCGCGCGCGATGCAGACCCGCTGTTTCTCACCCCCGGACAGCGCCGAGGGGAGGTGGCGCAGTCGATCGCCCAGCCCGACCTCCGCAAGTGCGCGTGCCGCCTCCTCCTGATCGGCCATGCTGTGCAGGTACTGCGCCAGCATCACGTTCTCCAGGGCGCTGAGATACGGGATGAGATGGAACTGCTGGAAGACCAGACCAATGCGCTCCCGGCGGTGCCGGATGAGGTCCGGGCGCGCCAGCCGCGTCAGATCCAGCCCATCGATCAGCACACGCCCCGCGTCGGGACGGTCGAGCCCTCCGAGCAGGTTCAATAGAGTCGTCTTGCCGGACCCGGAGGGACCCATCACGGCGATCCATTCTCCTTCCTTGACCTCCAGGCTCACGCCGTCGAGGGCCGTCACCTCGCGGTCGTAGCGGCGCGTGACGTTTTCGATCCGGATGAACGGATGCACGCCCCCTCCTCAATCGCCCCGCAGAGCGGCGGCCGGCTGCACGGACAGCGCCCGCCTGAGCGGGATCACCAGGGCGAGAAGGCACAGCGCGAGCGTGAGCGCGATCACGAGCGGGACGACCCCGGGTCGGGGTGCGATCGCGGCGCCCAACAGACGCTCCCCGACCAGCCGCGCCCCGAGCCAACCGAAGCCGAGGCCACAGGCGGACCCCAGGATTCCCAGCAGGCCGACCTCCGCGAGGAACATCCTCAGGATCTCGCCGTCGCCCGCCCCCATCGAGCGCATCAGCCCGATCTCCGCCTGGCGTTCGACGACGATCGACATGAGAGTGGTCACCAGGCAGAGCCCTGACAACAGGAGGACGATGACCGTCAGCAGGAGCATCATGCGTTCGATCCTGCCGAACAGCGCTCCCTGGGCGACGGCGATCTGCCGGAGCGGTCGCGCCGACGCGGACGTCAGGCTGGCCTCGATCGCACGGGCGGCCCGATCCACCGCCTGGAGCCCTCCGTCCACGGTGAGCGCCGCCAGTGAGACACGCCCGCCGAGGCCCGTCATCTCCTGCAACAGCGGCAGCGCCACGAAGATTTGCTCGTCCTCGGCCTCCCCGGTCGAGACCACGCCCGAAACCGGAAGGATCGCTTCCACGGATCCCACGCGCAAGCGCAACCGCCGGCCCGTGGACAGGCCGGCTCGACGGGCCAGGCTCGCGCCGACGAGGCTGGTGGAGCGGTCCGCCCGGGGCCAGGCGCCCTCGACCCGCCAGGAAGGTTGAAGCAGGTGCAGTGCCTCGAAATCGGAGCCCACGACCGTCGCCGCGACATCTCGCGAACCGGCCGGCTCGTCCTCCACGATGACGGCCAGCGTGCCCGCGGCGAGGAGCAGCGGCGAGACGGCGGACGCGCCGACGAGTGCGGGCAGGGCGCGGATCGCCCCCTCCTCGAGCGTGGGCTGGATCCCGACTGCGGGCACGGAGGGAACCGGCAGCACCAAAAGATTTGGCCCGTAGCGCCGCAGCTCGCGCGTCATCCGGGCGCGTAGGTCGGCCTCGAGGTTCAGCATCGTCGCGCTGACGGTGGCCCCCACGCTGATCGCCAGGAGCGCCAGGAGGAAGGACGGCCCCCGCAGTCCGATCGAACGGAACAGGAAGCGGGCTGCCGTGGCGAGGCGCGAGCGGCTAGAGATCACGCAGCACCTCGAAGGGGCGGACCCGGGCGATGCGACGGGCCGGGACGATGCTGCCGACGAGCGTGATCGCCAGGGCCGTGGCGACCGCCAGCGGGACCGAGAGCGGACGGATCGAGACGGGAGAGCCGAACACGGCAGCCGACACGAAGCGCGCCAGGAGCGCCCCCGCCCCGGCCCCGAGCAGGCCCCCGAGAACTCCGAGTGTCGCCGCCTCGGCCACGAACAGGCCGACCACGCGGGGACCTCCGGCACCCATCGCCTTCAGGAGCCCGATCTCGGATCGCCTCTCCCTGACGCTCGTCGCGAGGGCGCTCGTCACCGTCAAGGAGGAGCCGAGGGCGGCGAGCAGAGCGATCAGCGCCATCAGGCCCGACACGCGCCGTAGGAGCCTGCCCTCGGTGTCGGCCACGCGCCAGACCGGCCTCGCCTCCGCGCCCGGGATGGCGCGCTCCAGCTCGTGGGCGATGGAGGTGACGAACGGCGTGCAGGCCCAACGCTCGAACTCGGCGGGAGAGAGAGACCGCGGGTTTTTCCCGAGCCGCTCATAGACGGCCGACTCCGGCGTCGTCAGGGCCCGCACGAGGATGCGGGACACGCGTCCGGTCAGTCCGGACAGGCGCCAGAGGCTCTCGATCGGAGCGAGGATCGCCCTGTCCTCCTCCCCCCCGGTCGTCAGGATGCCGGCGACCGTGAAGGTCGTGCTATGCCCGCCGGCCTCGATCTCGAACCTCCCCCCGGGGCGGGCGCCGAGCGAGGCGGCGAGATCACGCCCGACGAGGAATTCCTGCGCATCCGCCGCACGAGCCTGTTCGCTCCGGTCGTCCGGCCAGCGCCCCTCGACGTTCCAGAAGGGGTTCAGGGTGCGCATACCGGTGAGCAGAGGTCCAGGGTCGAGCGGACGCTCGAACCAGGTGCCACGCAGGACCGCCGGTGTGCCGGCGACCCGGGCGGGCAGATCGAGGACGGGGGCGAGCGCCAGGATATTGTTCCTCCAGAAATTCTCCCTCGCCTTCGGGACGTCCGAGGCGTCGAGGAAGCTCGGAATGCGCACGCGGGTCAAATCCTCGCCGCCGACGACGGCGGGCGCTCCAGCTCCCGTCGGCACGATCACCAGATTGGCGCCGAAGGCCCGCAGCTCGCCGCTCACCTTGTCACCGATGTCGAGCGCGATGTCCCCCATCGCCGCAGCGGCCGCCGTCCCGAGCGCCACCGCGGCGAAGACGATCGCCTTGCGCCGTTTCTGGCGGAAGAACGAGTTGCGGAGGACGCGCAGGAACATCGGGACCGCTCCCGTCACTCGCCGTGGGGCGACGGATGGCGCGCCGCCGCCCGAAAGATGCCCGCCTGCGCCCTGAGATCCTGGAGCTCGATGACCAGCTCGTCACCCTCGTCGCGGTACGCGAGGGGCAGCGGGTTGCAGCCGCCGCCGACCCCGATCGTCGCGGGATTCAGGTCGGCGGCGCAGGCGAGACAGACGAGTCGCCCCTTGGTGCGCACGTAGCCCGAGGCTCCGCACACCTGGCAGGCGTCGAGCACCGGAACGAGCCTCGACCCCGATCGGATCACGAAGAAGCGGACGACCGCGCCGTCGATCGCCACGCCGAAGCGGTGCAGACCGCCATCGTCTAGACCCGTCTTCGGGAGCCGCACCTCGCCCGGGCCGGCCGCGCTCGCCTCCAGCATGCGCGGTGGGTCGATCCCGCCCGGCAGGCGCGAAAAGGCATACGACACCGTGAGAGACGCGATCACCACGATGCCGGCCGCCGCGAGCAGGCGGCGCCACAGGCGATCGCGCCGGATCCGGGCGAGCGCCAGGCGTCGCTCGGGGCCGGGGGG
>JBIOWS010000379.1:0-2967 GCA_044868745.1 Candidatus Polarisedimenticolia bacterium | reverse complement strand
GGTGTTGCTGGCGAGAATCGACTCCGACTTCAGTTGCCGGTCGATCTGCGCGTAGGCTTCCTTCTTGACCTTGAGATCCTCCACCACCGCCTCGATCACAAGGTCGCAGTCACGCAGCGGCTTGTATTCGGTGGTTCCAGTGATCCGGGACAGTGTGGATTTCTTTTCCTCGGCGCTTATCTTCCCTTTGGCCACGCCGCCAGCGAGGAACTGGTCGATGCGCTTCAGTCCGGTGTCAAGCACCTCCGGAGATACCTCTAGCACGAACGTTGGGTAGCCCGCCTGCGCGGTGACCTGAGCGATCCCCGAACCCATGAGCCCGCATCCGAGAACTCCCACTGTCCTGATCTCCATCGCTCCCACCTCCCGCGTGCGCGCCGGACGCAGCCGTGCCTCGTCCGTCTCAGGGGGTCCGGCTCCCCGCAGCTTCCACGACCAGGGCGATCCCCTGGCCCCCGCCGATGCAGGCGCTGGCGATCCCGTAGCGACCGCCGCGCCGCTGAAGCTCGTACAAGAGGGTCAGCACCAGACGGGTCCCCGTCGCGCCCAGCGGATGTCCGAGCGCGATCGCGCCCCCGTTGACGTTCACCCGCTCCCGTTCCAGCGCCAGCTCCTTCTCAACCGCGAGGTACTGCGCCGCGAAGGCTTCGTTGATCTCGAACAGGTCAATTTCCCGAAGCGACAGGCCCGCCCGTTCGAGGGCCATCCGGATGCTCGGAACGGGGCCGATCCCCATGATGCGCGGGGGAACGCCCGCGGCACCGTGAGCGATCACGCGGCCGAGGTGGTGGAGTTTGAGATCACGTGCCACGCGCGATGAAACGAGGACCAGGGCCGCCGCCCCGTCCACGATTCCCGAAGCGTTCCCGGCGGTGACGTATCCCTTCCCTCCGAAGGCGGGCGGGAGCTTCGCGAGCGCCTCCAGTGTGGTGTTGGGACGGCGATGATTGTCCTCCGCGACGACGATCTCCTCGCCCCTGTCGCGCACGCTGACGGGCACGATCTCGTCCTTGATCCGGCCGGCGCGGTAGGCCGCCTCGGATGCCTGTTGGCTCCGCAGGGCGTACCGGTCGGCTTCCTCCCGCGTGATGCCGCGTTCCTGCGCCAGATTCTCGGAGGTCTGCGCCATCGAATAGCCGCAATAGGTGTCGAGGAGGCCGACCAGGAGGGAGTCCTCGAGTTGGATGGGTCCCATCCGGATTCCCGTCCGCAGACCACGCGCAACGTGCGGCGCCTGGGTCATGTTCTCCATTCCACCTGCCAGGACGACCTCCCCTTCCTGAAGCGCGATCAGGCCGGACGCCGTGACGATCGACTGGATCCCGGAGCCGCATAGCCGGTTGACGGTGAGGGCGGGCACGGACTCTGGCAGGCCAGCCTTGAGACCGACGTGGCGGGCGCCGTACATCGCGTTGCCGCTGGTCTGCATGGCGTTGCCGAAGACCACGTGATCGACGCAGGACGGCTCGAGGCCGGACCTCCGCAGGGCCTCGCGGGCCGCGATCGCCCCGAGCTCGGTCTCGCTCAAACCGCTGAAGTGGGTGTTGAAGGCGGCCATGGCCGTGCGCGCGCCGGCCACGATGACGGCGTCATGAATCCGCTCCGGCTTGCGGTTCATGCCCTCTCCTTGGAGCTTCCGATCCGGTCGGAGAAACGGTGATGATCGGCACGCTTGACCTCGCCTCGAAAATCCCCCGCCTGCACGAGGACCAGGTGACACATCTCGTGAAGCCTCGAACGCACCCGTGGCCCGATCCGACCTTCCAGCGCCTGCGCCTCGTCCAGAAAGTTCGTGGTCACGAGGGTGGCTCGCTTGTCGTTATAGCGGGTCGTGACGATGTGCGCCAGCGTCTCCTCCACCCAGGGGCTGAACTGGCGGCCCCCCAGATCATCGAGCAGTACAACCTCGGTGTTGAGCACCGGCTGGAGCAGGTCGAGCTGGCTCATTCCTGATTGTCGATCAAAGGTTGCCTGCAACTGCCTGAGCAGGTCCTGCACGTCGCAAAACAGACACGCCACCCCCTTCTCAAGCATCAGACGGCGCAGCGTCGCCACAGCCAGGTGCGTTTTTCCGACCCCGGGCGGGCCCATGAACAGAAGGCCCCGATCGCTCAGAGGGTACTCGTCGGCGTAGCGCATCGCCACAGTCCTGGCATTCGCCAGGCTGAATGCGTGCTCCCCGCAGGCGTCGAAATTCTGGACCTCGCATTCCCTGTATCGCCGCGGGACTCGCGCCGCATCCAGGTACGACTCCACGGCGCCAGCGCGTCCTTTGCCCCGCTCCCGGCAGAGGCACGGCCGTGCCCTGCTGCTCCCGCCCTCCTCGAGGATGAGGAACCCTGTCCCGCCGCACATCTCGCAAAGCTCGTCCTGCTTGAGGGTCACTGGCTCCTCGCCGGTGTCAGTTGAGATACCCCTGGAGCTGCTGGCATTTCTGTGAGCGGTTCAGCTTCTCCAGCGCCTGCGCCTCGATCTGCCGGATGCGCTCACGCGAAAGTCCCATCATCTCGCCGATTTCCTTCAGGGTCCTGGGCTCGCCCTCGTCCAACCCGAAGCGCAGGCGCAGCACCTTCTGTTCCTTCGGGTCCAGTTCGTCGAGACACGCATACAGGTGATCCTTGAGCGACGATCTCAAGAGCGCCATATCGGCCGGGGGAATCACGTCCTGCTCCAGCTTATCCGAGAGGTGGAACTCGTGCTCCTCGTCGATCACGGTGGACAGGGAGACGTTCTCGTCGGCCACCTGAAGAAGGCTGGTGACCTCTTCCACGGGAATGCCCAGTTTGACGGCGATCTCGTCGGGCGACGGATTGCGCTCCAGGTCCAGCGTCAGCTGCGAGATGGTCTTGCCGATCCGGTAGAGCAGATTCGCCTGCTTCTGAGGTAGGCGGAACGCACCGCTCTGGTCGGACAGGGCGTGGATGATCGCTTGCCGCACCCACCAGACGGCGTAGGTGATGAACTTGA
>JBIOWS010000378.1:0-8762 GCA_044868745.1 Candidatus Polarisedimenticolia bacterium | reverse complement strand
CGCGGGGCGCGCCTCGACCTCCAGGAGGTGGCTGCGGAGTTCAACCGGAGGGAGCCGGGTGGAGAGGGGAGGTGGACCTACACGGGCAACGACTCGCTCGAGGCGCGACTCTATCGTGCAGGCCCGAGCGGCGACCCTCTCCCCAGCTCCCTGCCTCTCGAGACCGTCGAGAGCTTTCTCGTGGGGTTCTTCAGGTCTGCAGACGGAGGCTGAGACCGACCCCGTCCCGCAGCGGCAGGATGGCGGTATGCAGGTCGGGATCGGCGTAAAGGAGGCGGGTCAGCTCCCGCACGCCGCGCGTGTCCTCATCCTGGTCGGCCCCGGCGACGCGGCCGGACCAGAGCATGTTGTCGCACACGAACAGGCCTCCCGCGCGAAGACGGGGCTTCAGCAGCGGGTAGACGCGCGGGTAGTCGCGCTTGTCGATGTCGCAAAAGATGATGTCGAACGGCCCCGGGTAGCGTCTGAGGATCTCCACCGCATCCCCCTGCTCGATGACAATCGTTTCTTGCAGGCCGGCCCGCCCGAGGAATCCGCGCGCGCTGGCGCAGTTTTCCGGTGATCCCTCGGTCAGAACGACCCGTCCGCCGGCCGGCAGCGCCCGGGCGAACCAGTAGGCGGAGTACCCGAAGCCAGACCCGCACTCGAAGATCTGGCGCGCATCGATGGCGCGGGCGAGAAGGAACAGCAACCGGCCGACCAGTGGACCGACGATCGGGAAACGCCGGCGATCGGCCAGGCGCTCCATCTCGAGGAGCACGCCGTCACTCGGAGGCGAGACGCGGCGCAGGTACTCCTCAATGGCTGGCGTGACGATGTCCACGCCCGCATCGTACCACGCACGGCGCGGAGCCGGTCCGGCTCCTAGCGCGGATCGAGGATGTCCAGGACGACCGAGTGCCCCGGGAAGGAGAACCACGCTTCGACGATCCGCCCGCCCTTGCGGAAGACGAGGCGGTGCGGCGCTTTCACCTCCACGTCCCAGCCGTTGGCGCGCCCCATGTCTCTGAGGTCCCGCACGGCGTCGGCCCCCTCGCCCCGGAAGCGGAAGCGGACGGTTACGGTGCCGCTGCGCAGGCCGCCGGAATTCGATTCGAGCCGGAGCACCGACGGGACCGGGAAGTCTTCGGGGAAGCGCGGGTGGAGTCGCGCGGTGGAGGAGAAGTGTCCCCCCTCGCCCCGGGCGCTGCCGATCCCTGCCCGGAAGGGACGGCCCGCCACGGCCATCCCCGAGTCCCCCGAGCCGGGAAGGCGCGGCATCGCCTGCGCCTGGATGCCGCCGGTGTAAAGCAGCCCGGAGATCCCGCCCGCGAGGAGAGCGGCTGTCAGCAGCATCCATTTCCTGCGCTGGTAGGCCCACAGGGCCACGGCGACGGCGGCCAGACAGATAGGGAGTAGTGCCGGGTACGTCTGCGCGCTCCGCGCCACAGCCCCCAAAACTCCCATCCGCACCCTCCAGTCAACCAGGCGAACCAAGTCCCCGGGAGCGGCGTTGGACCTCGATGTCGGAATCTAGGGTCCGGGGAGGGTGGAGGCAACCGAGGATGACACTTCCTTGACAATCGGCTCGCGGTGGGCCCGTCTGCCGCTCGTCTTGTCACCTGCGACGTTCCACCGAGCGGGGCTTGCGTTGCGGATCACGGACTGATAGCATCCGGGCGCTTCGGTACGTGGCCCCGGATTCTGCCCTGTTTCACATGTTGAAAGGGCGTCATGGCTCCGGTCAAGCGCCGACGGAGGCTGCCGACTCTCATTGATCGCGGCCTCGGACTGCTGGAGGTGATCCTCCCGGTCGGCGTCTCCGGCCGTTCCGAGCCGCCGCTCCCAGCCGGCCGGCGCGACTGTTCCGGATTCTGGTATCCCACAGGATACGAGCAACCCTCCGACCTCTTCACCCCCCAGCAAAGAGTACTCCAGGCCAAACAGCGTCTCGTCCAGCGCGTCCGGCAGAGGCCCCGCAAGCGCCCGCCGGCCCTTCCTCAAGAGCGACCGACCGCTCAGATCGAGGTCAGTGCGGTGGGACTCTCCGAAGTGTCCCTGCCTCTGCCGTCGCCCCTTCTCGACGCTCCCAAGGCGGGCGAGACCCGGCGGCCGGTTGGGTCCTCACGCCGGGGATCGATCGGCATTACGGCTGAACCGCGCCTCGTTGACTCACGGGAGGGTTCCGACTAACATCGCCGCCCATGCCGTTGGAACCTAAGCCGAAGATCAAGCCGGGCCGGCTGTTCATCGGCGGGCAGTGGTTGGATTCGGTCGCGGGCAAAACCTTCACCACCATCAACCCAGCCACCGAAGAGCCTCTGACGCAGGTGGCCGAGGCTGGCACCGAGGACATCGACCGGGCCGTCAAGGCGGCCCGCCAGGCCTTCACCGAAGGGGCCTGGGCGCGCTTCTCCCCCTCCGAGCGCGGCCGCCTCCTGTGGAAGATCGGGGACCTGCTCGAGGCGCGCCTGACCGAGATCGCCGAGATCGAGACGCTCGACTCGGGCAAGACGATAGGCGAAGCGTCCAAGGTGGACGTCCCGCTCGCGGCCGACTGCTTCCGTTATTTCGCCGGCTGGGCCACGAAGATCGAAGGGGAGACCGTGCCGACGCGCGGCTCACTCTTCTCGTACACCCTGCGCGAGCCGCTCGGCGTCGTGGGTCAGATTATCCCGTGGAACTTCCCGGTCCTGCTCGCCGCCTGGAAGGTGGCGCCGGCACTCGCCGCGGGAAACACGGTCGTCCTGAAGCCGGCCGAGCTGACGCCTCTGTCCGCCCTAAAACTGGCCGAGATCGCCGAGGAGGCGGGACTGCCCCCCGGCGTGCTCAATGTGGTGCCGGGGTTCGGCGCGGTCGCCGGCGCGGCTCTGGTCGATCACCCCGGCGTGGACAAGATCGCTTTCACGGGCTCGACCGCCATCGGCCAGGAGATCATGCGCCGGGCCAGCGGCACGCTCAAGCGCCTGACCCTGGAGCTGGGCGGCAAATCCCCCAACGTCGTATTCGCGGATGCCGACCTCGACGCGGCGGTCCGCGGCGCGTCCAACGGCATCTTCTACAACAAGGGGGAGGTCTGCACGGCCGGCTCGCGTCTGTTTCTGGAGGAGGGGCTGCACGACTCCTTCCTCGATCGACTGCAGGCGCAGACGGCCAAGCTGACGCAGGGGGATCCGCTCGATCCCAAGACGCGCCTGGGGCCCCAGGTCAGCGAGGCGCAGATGACCCGGGTCCTTTCCTATATCGACCGGGGGAAAGCCGAGGGGGCGCGGCTGGTATGCGGAGGATCGCGCGCTCCTGGCAGGGGGTACTTCGTCCGCCCGACCATCTTCGACGATGTGGCGGGGCACATGACGATCGCCCGGGAGGAGATCTTCGGACCTGTCCTGTCGGTCATCCGCTTCCGGGAGATCGAGGAGGTGATCCGGGCCGCCAACGACACGCCGTACGGTCTGGCGGCCGCCGTCTGGACGCGCGACATCAAGAAGGCCCACCGGGCCGCCCGCGCCCTGCACGCGGGCACCGTCTGGATCAACACCTACGGCCTGTACGACAGCGCCGTGCCGTTCGGCGGCTTCAAGATGAGCGGCTTCGGGCGCGAGCTCGGCCGGCACGGTCTGATGGAGTACACCCAGACCAAATCGATCTGGGTCGACCTTTCCTGAGCCCGCCATGACCGACTCCCTGGTCACGACCAGAAACGAGAACGGCATCGCCACGCTGGAGTTGAACGATCCACCTGCCAATACATACACCTACGAGATGATGCAGGAGCTGGACGCCGCCGTTCTCAAGGCCCGCATGGATGATTCCATCCACGTGCTGATCCTGCGCGGGTCCGGCGAGAAATTCTTCTCCGCGGGCGCGAACATCAAAATGCTGGCCGGCGTGACCCCGCAGTTCAAGTACTACTTCTGCCTGCACGCCAACGAGACGCTGAACCGCCTGGAGCAGACCCCCAAGCTGGTCATCGCCGCTCTCAACGGCCACGCCGTGGGCGGCGGCCTGGAGATCGCCATGGCGGCTGACATCCGCATCGCCCGGAAGGACGGCGGAAAGATCGGGCTCCCGGAGGTGACGCTGGGCGTCCTTCCCGGCACCGGCGGGACCCAGCGCCTGGCTCGCCTGGTCGGCAAGGCGCGGGCGATCGAGCTGATGGCGACCGGCCGGACCTTCTCGTTCGAGGAGGCGGCCCAGATCGGGCTCGTCACCCACCTCTTCGAAGCGCGGGGCTACTGGGAGCAGGTGACGGCCTACGCCCGGCAGTTTTGCCCGCCACACAAGGCGGCCAAGGCGGTCGGGAGCATCAAGCGCGCCGTCGTCTCCGGCGCCGAGATCGCCTTCTCCGAAGCCCTCGCACTGGAGCGCGAATTGCAGCAGCAGCTTTTCGAGTCGGAAGACGCCAGTGAAGGACTCGGCGCCTACATCGACAAGCGAACCCCGAAGTTCAAAGGCGCCTGAGGCGATGAAGGCGGTCCTGATCCGGAGACACGGCGGGCCCGAGGTCCTGGAGATCGCTGACCTGCCGCGACCCTCGGCCGGCCCCGGGGAGGTCGTGATCCGCGTCAAGGCCGCCGGCATGAACCACTTGGACACCTGGGTGCGCCGAGGGATCCCCGGGACGACCCTGCCGATGATCCTCGGCTCCGACGCCGCGGGCCTCGTCGTCGAGACGGGGACCGGCGTCCGCGGCCTTGCCGAAGGCGACAAGGTGTTCGTCTCCCCCGGGTATAGCTGCGGCCGCTGCCTGGCCTGCCTCTCGGGACAGGATCCACTCTGCAAGGACTACGGGATGTTCGGCGAGCACCGCGACGGCACGCAGGCGGAGTTCGTCGCCCTGCCGGCCGGGAGTGTCCTGCCGCTCCCCGCAGGTTTGACGTTCGAGGAGGGGGCGGCCTTCCCCCTGGTTTTCCTGACCGCCTGGCACATGGTGGTCGGACGGGCCGCGGTGAGGGTCGGCGAGGAGGTGCTGGTGCACGCGGGAGGCAGCGGCGTCGGCAGCGCCGCCATCCAGATAGCCCGCCTGCACGGTGCCCGAGTCCTGACGACCGTCGGATCGGACGACAAGGCCGGGAAGGTGCGCGCCCTGGGAGCCGAGGCGGTGATCAACTACCGCAAGAGCGATTTCTTGGAGGAGGTGCGGCGCTTGACCTCCAAGCGCGGCGTGGACGTCGTCATCGAGAGCGTGGGGCAGGAGACCTGGGACCGGAGCCTCAGGGCGCTGGCGAAGGGGGGACGCTTGGTGACCTGCGGAGCGACCTCCGGGTACCAGGGGACGACCGACCTCCGCCACGTCTTCTATAAGGGGCTGTCGATCCTCGGGTCCACGATGGGGACGCGCGCCGAGCTGTTGCGGCTGGCCCCGCTCGTCGGGGAGGGAAAGCTCAAGCCGGTCATCGATCGGGTCCTGCCTCTGGATCGCGTGGCCGAGGGGCACCGCGCCATGGCCGAGCGCTCGCTGTTCGGCAAGATCGTCCTGACCCCGTGAGCGCGGCCCGGCGCTCCGGCGCGGTCTTGATCGAGGCGGAGGGCGGCGTCGCGGTCGTCACTCTCAACCGACCCCGGGTGCGCAACGCCATCAACCTCGAGATGGTCGAGGGGCTCCACGCGGCGCTCGACTCCCTGGGGTCGGACGCTTCGACCCGCGTCCTGATTCTGACCGGGGCCGGCCGGGACGCCTTCGCCTCCGGCGCCGACATCCGGGAACTGAAGGAGCGCCGCGCCGCGGACGCGCTGCTCGGCATCAACTCCGGCCTGTTCCTCAAGCTCGAGCGTTTCCCCTACCCGACCATCGCCGCGGTCAGCGGCTACGCCCTGGGAGGTGGTTGCGAGCTGGCACTGGCGTGCGATTTGCGCGTCGCCTCCGAGTCGGCCCGCTTCGGCCAGCCGGAGGTTGGACTCGGGATCATCCCTGCCGCCGGAGCGTCCTACCGCCTGCCCAGGCTGGTCGGCTCGGGACGCGCCCTCGAGCTAATCCTGACCGGGCGGATCATCGACGCCGGCGAGGCGCTGCGCATCGGCCTGGTGAACCGCGTGGTCCCCGACGGCCGCGTCGTTCATGAAGCGCGCGCCCTCGCCGCCACCATCGCCGCGAAGGGCCCTCTGGCCCTGCGCACCGCCAAGATGGTCCTGGCCGCCTCGGCCTACGGGTCCGGCCCCGGCCAGGTCGCCGAGAGCCTGGGGCAAGGGGTCCTGTTCGAGTCAGGCGACAAGCGGGAGGGGATGACGGCGTTCCTCAAGGGCCGGCGCCCTCGCTTCAGGGGGCGCTGAATGGTCGTCGACGCCCACCTGCACGTCCAGCCCTGGCGGCAGTTCCGCAAGGAGGCGCTCGAGCGGATGTCCTCCGGCCGGCAGGACCTCGAGCGCATCCGGCGCCTGTTCGAGGATCCCGCGGCGTTCCTCAGCTTCCTCGACGAGGAAGGTGTGGACCGCGCCGTCCTGGTGAACTACGTAAGCCCCGACATTATCGGCTTCACCGACGACGTGAACGAATTCGTCGGCCGCTTCTGTCGCGGCCACGAGGACCGCCTCGTGCCGGTCGGAGGCGTGCACCCGCGGCTGAGCCGGGATCCGGCCGGAGACCTCGCCCGGATCGTCGATCGGCATGGCATCCGCGCCCTCAAGATCCACCCGCCGCACCAGCTGTTCAGGGCCAACGCCTATCGTGACGGGGCGGACCTGCCCGGGCTGGCTCGGGTGTACGAACGAGCCCAGGAGCTTCGGATCCCGGTCATCGTCCACACCGGCACTTCGGTCTTTCCGGGGGCGCGCAACAAGTACGGCGACCCGATGGATCTTGACGACGTCGCCGTCGATTTCCCCGACCTGGCGATCATCATGGCCCACGGCGGCCGGCCGCTCTGGATGGAGACCTGCTTCTTCCTCTTGCGGCGCCACGCGAACGTTCACATGGACATCTCCGGGATTCCGCCGCGCTCGCTCCTGCGCTACTTTCCCCGCCTCGCCGAGGTCGCGGAGAAGACCCTGTTCGGCACCGACTGGCCCGGCCCAGGCGTCCCGTCCGTGCGGCGCAACGTCGAAGAGTTCCGTGCCCTTTCCTTGCCGGCCGAGGCGCAGAGGGCGATCCTGGCCGGTACGGCGGAGCGGATCTTCCCGCGGCGATGACGCAAGACCAGGACCTGGCGCCGATCTACTGGATCGACCGGCAGCCCGATCCCGCTCCGCCTCTCGCCTCGAGCCTTCTGGCTGACATCGCCGTGGTCGGCGGCGGGTACACCGGCCTGGCCGCCGCGTACTTCCTCAAGAGCGCCCACCCCGAGAAGAAAGTCGTCGTGCTGGAGGCTCGAATCTGCGGCGCCGGGGCGAGCAGCCGCAACGCGGGCATGGCCCTCTCCGGACTGGGCGTCGATCTCGATGCGCTCGAGCGCCATCTGGGGACCGGGCGGGCCCGCAAAACCGCGCAGGTCCTGAGGCAGGGTCTCGATCTGGTGGAGGGCCTGGCGAGGCGCCACGGGTACGAGATCGGCTTCGAGCGCACCGGATCCCTGTCGCTCGCCCGCAACGATCGCCAGGCGCGCTTCCACCGCAGGCTCCTGGAGGTTCACCGGCGTCTCGGCCTGAAGGCGGAAATCCTGGATCGCCGGGCCGTACAGCGCGAAATCCGCTCGCCCCTCTACGTCAGCGGTTTCCACAAGCCGGAGGGGACGGCGATGGTGAACCCCTGGAAGTTGGTGCGCGGCCTGCGGCAGGCGGCGCTCTCCGTCGGTGTCGTCCTGCACGAAGAAAGCCCGGTGCTCGAGGTGCACGAGGGCGAGGCGCACCGGCTCGTGTGCCCGGCGGGCGAGGTGCGCGCACCGCACCTGGTTCTGGCCACCAACGGCTATTCTCCCCACCTCGGCTACTTCAAGAACAGGATCGCCCCGGTGCACGTCTCCATCGCCCTGACGGAGCCGCTCGATCCCGCGCGACGGAGGTCGCTCGGGTGGCCGGGGCGGCAATCGCTCTGGGAGGAGGGGTGGCTGTACCACTTTTTCCGCCTCACCCCCGACGACCGGGTGCTGATCGGCGGCGGTTGGGCGGTCTACCGGATGGGGGACGACCTGCGCTTCCCTCGTCCCGATCCGGTCTACCGGAGGCTCGAGAGGGCGCTTTGCCGGATCTTCCCGCAGCTCCTGGGGGTCCGCTTCACCCACCACTGGAACGGTCCGGTCGGGTTCTCGCGCGATTTCCTCCCCTCGATCGGCGTCACCGGCCGGCATCGCAACATCTTTTATAGCCTCGGCTACACCGGGAACGGCGTCGCCATGAGCCACCTGGCCGGCCAGATCATCCGCGACCTTTACGACGGCCAGCGGACCGATCTGACCGATCTCTTCCTGGTCAACAGGCGCTTCAAGACGCTGCTGTTCGAACCGTTCAAGTGGCTGGTGATCAACGCCGTGCGCAACGGCTACCTGGTGCTCGATCGTTTGGGGGTCTAATCAGGCGCCGGTGGGCGGGTACGGCGGGGCGTCGGGCGGGACATCGGATCCCCACGTCACGCTCGGGTCGTTCGGGAGCAGCTCCAGGAGGCGGGCGCGATCGGTCTGGGCCATGCGAAGGAACTCCACTCCGACCGCATAGCCGATGCCGGTGTCGATGTTGGCGCGCACGCCGGCGACCCGCCCCGTCGCGGCGATCGGCCGCTCCTCGGTATTGCGATAGATGCGCAGCGGCAGGTATTCGCCTTCCCGGATGCGCGCGAGCGTATCGAAACCCATGCCCCCCTCGCTCACGGCGTTGGAGTAGCCGAGGAATTCGTGGAAGATGCGGCCGCGGGCCAC
>JBIOWS010000377.1:0-2207 GCA_044868745.1 Candidatus Polarisedimenticolia bacterium | reverse complement strand
CGCCCAAGCCGGAGACGACCCTGGTCCTGTTCGACGACGGATCGGAGAGCACCTTTCCTCAGCAACAGAAGGTGGGCGGCATCGGAGAAGAGTGCGTCGTCGAGGATCCCAGCCGATGCGCCGTCTGCTTCGCGCGCACTTACCAGTTGACCTCCAACGATATGACCCGGAACGACAGTATGTATACAAGGGGGTTCGCCTTCGTCGGTCAGGGCACCTCGCCGTTCCTGCAGGACTGCATCATGAAGGAGGAGAAGGAGGCGCCGTACCCCGTCGCCCCCGGCACCGTCTTCGAGTTCCGTCTCGATGCCATCGACCGGTCGGGGAATCTGGATACCTGGGGTGAGCGACCCACTGTCACTTCCGGTCAGGATTCGTTCAGCTGCACGGGGGACAAATGCGGCTGCTGCATCCTGTTCTCCAGCCTGCCTACCGCCGACCCGGATCCGGACGAGAAGTGGGAGCGGGGCGGATGCTTCGGGCTCGAAGGCTTGAACGGCACGTATTACACTTGCGACGGGACCCCCTTCACGAGCGGCCTCTGCCAACGGATCAGGGATTTCGAGTGCCTTCCCTTCCCGCCCTAGTCGGACCCGGCCAGTCTTCATTGCGTCCAATCGAATGCAGTCCTCCCCGCGGGAAGACGGATCTGCCCGCCCGATGCCGTTTCTGAAATGTAGTGTGCCCGCGGAATCAGATCAAGGAAGGGAGGAGAGCAGGCGCGCCAGGCGGGAGGCTGTCCCCTGGTCGATGCTGCGCGCCGCGAGCGCCAGGTCGATCGATCTCAGGGCGAGCAGACGGTGCACCCGTCGAAGCTCAGGGGGGAGCGAGCGCAGAGCCTCCCCGTGCAGGCGCAAGGTTGTGACATCTCCCCGGGAGATCGGTCCCGTCAGCGCCTTGACCGGTCCCAGGTGCGCTACGTTCTCCACCGTGCCCCGGACGAGCGGCAGGTAGAGTCGGGCCGCTTCACGCCCACCGAGTCCCAGTCCGCGGGCGGCCTCGAACCCGTAAGCCAGAAATGCAACCAGATCGTTCGACAGCAGACATGCGATCAAATGGTAGAGGGCCTTCGCCTGGGGTGGAATCGTCGCCGGAGTCCCCCCGAGCGACACGACCAGGCGGCGGAGGACTCGCACCGCTCCGCGATCCCCCTCAGTGGCGAACGGCATGCCGTGGAGGCTCTTCAGGCCGAGGCGAGGGTCGGCAACGCTTGCCAGGGGGTGCAGTGAGGCGACTCGTGCGCCCCGCCGTCGCAGCGGCTCGAGGGCCGCGGACGACAGGGCGCCGCTTGTATGGGCCACGACCTTTCCGGTCCAGGCCACGTCGCTCCTGGCGAGGTCTCGGGCCAACTGGGCGATCGCTCCATCCGGCGTGGTGATCAGCACCAGAGAAGCCGCGGCGGCCGCCTCGGCGTTGGAGGTCGTGGGGATCCCGCCGCCGATGAAGACGGCGGCCTGGCGGGCGGATCGCATGGTCCTGCAGGAGACGCCGACAGGGATGTAACCGCGGCGTCCCAGAAGGTGTCCGAGTGTCCGTCCCAGCCGTCCGGCGCCCAGAATGGCGAAGGTCCTCCTCGCGGTAGTCACCTGTCGACGCGCTCCCTGACCTCGCCGCCGCGGCGGCCCAGCGCGCTGACGAGCGCCTCCAGGTCGGCGGGACGGGGCGCCTCGAACTCGCACCAGGCCCCGGTCCCCGGGTGGACGAAGGCCAGACTCCGGGCGTGCAGAGCCAGCCCGCGATACCTTGTCAGAAGGTCCCCGATGTCGCCTCGGGCCTCCTGCGGCCCACGCCGGCCTCCGTACAGGCGGTCCCCGACGACGGGACAGCCGAGGGTCATGAGATGGACCCTGATCTGGTGCGTCCGCCCGGTCTCGGGGCGCAGCTCGAGGAGCGAGACGGGGCCGAGGGTGGCCACCACCCTGTAGCCGGTCCGGGCTGGCCTGCCATCGGGTCGAACCGCCATCTTGACGCGCGCGGTCGAATGTCGTCCGACCGGGTAGTCGATCGTCCCTTCAGGCGGGCGCGGGCGGCCCCAGACGAGCGCCTCGTAGATCTTCTTCACGCTGCGTGCTTTGAACTGGGCGGCCAGGCTTCTGTGGGAAGTGTCGTTCTTGGCGACGACCAGGACCCCGGAGGTGTCGCGGTCGAGACGGTGCACGATCCCGGGTCTCAGAACGCCACCGACGCCCGAGAGGTCCCGACAGTGA
>JBIOWS010000376.1:0-4991 GCA_044868745.1 Candidatus Polarisedimenticolia bacterium | reverse complement strand
GGTGGTTGGCCTTCGAGGACGGAGCCTGAGTCGGCGCGGGCGCGGCCGCTACGGCGGGGAGCAAGGTCACCAGCGCTCCCAGGATCGCCGCGGCGGCGCCAGGACGGACAGACGATCGACTCATCCCCGCCATTCTAACGTAGGAGGTCGCTTTCGCCCTCCTCGCGGAGCGGGCACCTCGTGTGCCGGTGCCGGCTCAGCGCGGGAGCGCTGCGGGGCCGTTCCGCCGGCCGCCGATCCATCGCCAGAGCCAATAGATCGGCAGGCCGGCCAGCATGATGATCAATCCGGGCCAGGTGGTCTGGGTCCGGTAGAGGAGCAGCACCAGCATGATGACCGTCGCCACGGCGATGTAGAAAGCGGGGACGACCGGATAGCCGAAGGCGCGGTACGGCCGCTCCGCCTCGGGGCGCGTGCGGCGCAGGACAAACAATCCGGCGATGGTCAGCACATAGAACACCAAAACGGCGAACACCACGTAGTTGAGCAGGTCGCTGTAAACGTTGCCGTACTGCTGGGCGCCTGTGACGGGATCGACGAGGGGCGCACCGCCGGCGTCCTTCAGTCGCGTGCGAGGCAGAACCAGCAGGCAGGTCCAGACGCACTGCAGGACGAGGCCCACGGCCGGCACGCGACTGTCGTTGAGCCTGCCGGTCGATCGGAAGAACAGAGAGTCTCGCGCCATGGCGAAGTAGACGCGCGCGCCGGCGAGGATCAGCCCGTTGTTGCAGCCGAAGGTCGAGATGACGATCGCCACCGCCATGATCGCCGCTCCGGCGTTGCCGAAAATGACCTGCAGCGCCGCCGTGGCGACCCGGTCGTCGGGCGCCTGTTGAATTGCGGCCAGGGGCAGCGTCATCAGGTAGGCGACGTTCGCCAGGACGTACAGGGCGATCACCAGCCCCGTTCCCGCTGCCAGCGACAGTGGCACGTTGCGGCGCGGATCCTTGACCTCGCCCGCGGTGAAGGTGATGTTGTTCCAGGCGTCGGCGGAGAACAGCGAGCCGACCTGGGCGACACAGAACGCCACCAGCAGCCCGAAGGCTCCGCCGGCCGCCGAGACGCCCGGCACAAAGGAGAAGTCGGGCCGGACGAGCGCCACGTCGCGCGGCGTCCACGCGTCGGCGAAGTTGGCGGCCACCGCCCCGGCGTTGCGGCCGACCAGGATGCCCAGGAGGATAAGGGCGAAAAGCGACAGCGTCTTGGCCGAGGTGAAGATGTTCTGGATGACCTTCCCGACCCGAATGCCGCGCGTATTGAGGACCGTCAGGAGGACGATCATCAGAATGGCGACGAGCTGCTGGGTCGACAGGCTGATGGCGTAATTCCAGGGGAGGTTCAGCGGCGGGAGGATCCAGATCGTCGCCGAAATCGACGGTACGAGCACGCCGAGATAGCGTGCGAAGCCGATCGCAACCGCGGCGATCGTGCCGGTCTGGATCACCAGGAACAGCGTCCAGCCGTACAGGAACCCCCACAGAGGTGAATAGGCTTCGCGCAGATAGACGTACTGCCCGCCGGCCGCCGGCATCATCGCCGCCAGCTCGCCGTACGAGAGCGCCGCCGTCACGGTCAGCACGCCCGTGACCATCCAGACGAGGATCAGCCATCCCGCCGAGCCGACCTGCCGCGCGATGTCGGCCGAGACGATGAAGATCCCGGATCCGATCATCGACCCGGCCACCATCATCGTCGCATCGAGCAGACCGAGCCCTCGGATAAAGCCCGTCGTCTTGTCTTCGACCAGGACGGCCGGTTCAGCCATCGACCTCGCCAATTTTACGCCGAGGAATCCGTTCCCGCGAGACGGCAGGAAGCGCCGTGAGATCGGCCGAAGCCTAGCCCACTTCCCCGCCCGGCGCAATACGCTCTGAGGTATCCCCAGTTTGCAGCGCCGCCCCTGCCGCCCGCCGGACACCGGTCCGGATCGCGGCGCGATCCTCCCGTCGCTTCGCCTCGCGCCGCCCGCCATCCGAAACCGGGGATGCCTCAGCAATACGCTCGCTTGACGCACACGGGCCAGGGAAGGTACTCTCCCCCGCTTTCGTGACGCCAAAGGGAGCCGAGGGAAGCGTTCATGCAGCCAGGGATCGTATTGCCGCTGGTGCTCGGGATCAGCCTCCTGGCGCTTGTGGTGGCGGGCCTCCTCGCCAGGCACGTTCTGGCCTCCGACAGCGGCAAGCCCGAGATGCGCAGGATCTCGGAGGCGATCCGCGAGGGGGCGGAGGCGTTCCTGTCGCGGCAGTACCGGACGATCGCTCTTCTGGCGCTGCTGGCCGCCGTGTTGATCTTCGGCTTCTACCACCTGAACAGAGACGTCAAGAACATCGCCGAGATGGGCGCCGGGACGGCCTGGAAGATCACGCTCTCCTTCATCGTCGGGGCGCTGTGCTCGGCCATCGCCGGCTACGTCGGCATGTTCGTCTCGATCCGCGCCAACATACGCACGGCCGCGGCCGCCATGACCAGCCTCAACAAGGCGCTGCAGATCGCCTTGCGCGGCGGGGCGGTCAGCGGCCTCACGGTCGTCGCCATGAGCCTGCTGGGGGTCGGCGGCCTGTTTCTCACTTTTGGTGGGATGCGCGACTACCAGCACGTCCCCCTGCAGATCGTGGGGTTCGCCTTCGGCGCTTCCTTCGTGGCGCTGTTCGCCCAGCTCGGGGGGGGGATCTTCACCAAGGCCGCCGACGTCGGGGCCGACCTGGTCGGGAAGATCGAGGCGGGGATCCCGGAGGACGACCCGCGCAATCCTGCCGTGGTGGCCGATCTGGTCGGCGACAACGTGGGCGACTGCGCAGGGCGTGGAGCCGACCTGTTCGAGTCGACGGCCGCCGAGAACATCGGGGCGATGATTCTCGGCATCGGCCTGTACCCGATCTTCGGCATGGGCGGGATCCTCTTCCCGCTCCTGGCCCGCGCCTTCGGACTCGTCGCCACAATTGCCGGTGTCCTCATCGTCCGCTGCGACGAGCAGGAGGACCCGATGAACGCGCTGAACCGGGGGTACCTAGTCACCACCGTGCTGGCCCTGGCCGGCTTCGCGACGAGCGTCTACCTGCTGCTCAGACCGGTGCCCGGGTCCGGCCTCGCCGTCCGGCAGATCTACCTCCTGGGCGCCGGGGCGATCGGCATCGCGACCTCCTTCGCCTTCGTCTGGATCACCCAGTACTACACCGAATACCGGTACCGGCCGGTGCGCAGCATCGCCGACGCCTCCCGCACAGGCCCCGCCACCAACATCCTCAGCGGCCTCGCCGTGGGATTCGAGTGCACCGGGATGCCGGTCCTGGTGATCTCGGCGGCCCTCATGGGCGCCTACTGGTGCGGCCGGATGGCGCTCGGAGGGCTCCCGGGCGCCGGCCTGTACGGCACGGCGATCGCCACTATGGGGATGCTCGCCCCCTGCGCCTACATCCTGGCGATGGATACGTTCGGGCCGATCACCGACAACGCCGGCGGGATCATCGAGATGTCCGGCCAGCCCGAAGCGATCCGCCGCAAGACTGACCGGCTGGACGCCGTCGGGAACACCACCAAGGCGCTCACCAAGGGGTACGCCATTGGCTCGGCGGCGCTCGCCGCGTTCCTCCTGTTCCGTGCCTACCTGGACGAGGTGACGAAAATCACCGGCACCGAGATCGGCGTCGATCTGACCCGCGTGCCGGTCTTCGTGGGTGGCCTGGTGGGCGCCACGCTGGTGTTCGTGTTCAGCGCCCTGGCCATCCGGGCGGTGGGCCAGGCGGCCCAGGTGGTCATCGGCGAGGTCCGCCGGCAGTTCAAGGAGAATCCCGGCATCATGAAAGGGACGGCCAAACCCGACTACGCGCGCTGCGTGGACATCGTGACGGCAGGCGCCTTGCGCCAGATGGTGGCGCCAGGCCTGCTCGCTGTGCTGACGCCGGTCGCGGTCGGCTTCGGCTTCAAGTACCTCTCCCCCTTCGGCCAGATCGGCGCCGAGTCGGTGGCGGCGCTTCTCATGGTCGGGACGATCGCCGGCATCCTGATGGCGACGGTGATGAACAATAGCGGCGGCGCCTGGGACAACGCCAAGAAGTACATCGAGTCGGGGGCCTTCAAGGTGGACGGCCAGATCGTCGGTAAGCGCTCGGATCCGCACAAGGCGGCGGTCGTCGGCGACACCGTGGGCGACCCCTTCAAGGACACCGCCGGTCCCTCGCTGCACGTGCTCATCAAGCTCCTCTCGACGATCACGCTCGTGCTGGCGCCTCTTTTTATCCTCTGAGACCATCGACCAAGGAGGGCCGTGCATGCTGCGTGAGTTCAAGCAGTTTGCGTTGCAGGGAAACGTTCTCGAGATCGGGGTGGGGTTGATCATGGGAGCGGCGTTCGGGAAGGTCGTCTCCTCCCTGGTCAACGACGTCCTCATGCCCCCGATCGGGCTGCTCGTCGGCAACGTCGATTTCTCCAGCCTCTTCCTCAGCCTTTCCGGCCGGAGATACGCCTCCCTGGCCGAGGCCAAGGCGGCCGGCGCACCGACCCTGAACTACGGTCTCTTCCTCAACAACGTCCTGGATTTCCTGATTGTGGCGGTCGCCATCTTCCTCCTCATCCGTCAGGTCAACAGACTGAAGCTCCGGACGCCGACTACGGCCGGCGCGCCGACCACCAAGGAGTGCCCGCGCTGCCTGTCGGCGATCGCTCTCAAGGCGACGCGCTGCCCGCACTGCACCTCGGAGCTCAAGGCCGCCTGATCCGGGCGGAGTGATTGCGCACCCGCATCCGTTGATATGATGGTTGCATGGGATCACCCCGCTCGACCTACCTGCACGGCACGGCCCCCGGAGAGCAGCGCCGGCTGACGGTCCTCAACGACCTGATCAACAAGCGGTCGCTCACCGAGCTGGGGCTGCGCGGGGGAGAGAGGATCCTCGAGATGGGGAGCGGGCTCGGCCAGCAGGCCCGCGCCATGGCGCGGGCGGCGGGGCCGGCAGGAAGAGTCCTGGGGATCGAGCGCAGCCCGGAGCAGATCG
>JBIOWS010000375.1:0-2443 GCA_044868745.1 Candidatus Polarisedimenticolia bacterium | reverse complement strand
CCCACCGGACGGCCTGCTTGCGATCGCCCAGGCCGGTCGAGGCGAGGGCGATGAGGAACGGTGGATAGCGTCCCTCCTCATACCGTCGGACCAACTCCTGCAGCCTGGATGTGGCCTCTTCGGTCCGCCCGGCCGAGGCCATCGCGCGGACCGTCTCGGCCGCGGCGATAGGGTTCCCGCCCGACGCGGCGACTGATCGCTGGAGCCAATCAAGGGCCGTCTCGGGCTCTCCCACCCCCAGGTAGGCCATGCCCAGGGCCCCTAGCGTATGGGTAGATCCCGGGTGGGCGGCAACGGCCTTCCGGCCGAGGGCCAGGGCCTCCGTATACCTCCCCAGGGCACTGTTGCATTGGCTGTCGAGGCGCCGGAACGGGGAGACTCGCGCCATGAGATCGCACCGAGACCCTCGCCCCTATCCAGCCCCGCCCTCGGCCTTCGCCGGGTACCGGTTCGCGCCTGAAGTCATCACCTTGGCGGTCCGGTGGTACCTGCGGTTCGGGCTTTCCTACCGTGACGTCGAAGAGCTCCTCGCCGAGCGCGGCATCGAGGTCGATCACGTCACCGTGTACCGGTGGGTCCAGCGGTTCGCTCCAGAGTTCGCCGAGGCCGCGAGAGCCCGGCAGCACGTGGTCGGAGATCGGTGGCGCGTCGATGAGACCTACCTGAAGGTGGGAGGGACCTGGCGCTACCTGTTTCGGGCCATCGACCAGTTCGGCCAGGTCATCGACGTGTACCTCTCGCCTCGCCGGGACACCGAAGCCGCCCGGCGGTTCCTCGCCCAGGCCATCGATCTCACTCGGATCTCACCCATCGAGGTCGCCACCGACCGGTACCGCGTCTACCCCAGAGTCCTCGACGAGCTGCTCCCCGCAGCTTTCCATGACACGGAAATCCATGCGAACAACCTGCTCGAGACCGACCACGGGTGCCTCAAGGCGCGGCTCCGGCCGATGCGAGGGTTGAAGCGAGTTCGCACGGCCAGGGTCATCGTCGCCGGTCACGCGTTCATCCAGAACCTTCGCAGGGGCTTCTACGACCTAGGGACCGACGTCCCGCCGGCCTCCCGTCTCGCCGACGCGTTCGCCGAACTGGCCCTCGCAATCTGAGACTTCCCCCCAGTAGATGGGTTCACCGCACTCCGCCTTCCGTCAACGCAACAGTCCGCGCGGCGTGGTACTAATTGATCAGCCCACCCACGACCGGAGTGCGCTGCACATCGGCCGCTGCCGCCGACCGCAACCGGATCGCCTTCCACTCCGGAGGCCTCAGACCAAGCCCCCGATGAGGGCGGTTGAGCGTTGAAGTGCTCAGCGAAGTCGCGCAAAACTCGCTGAAGATGTCTGCGGCCCATGACGAGGGTCCAGTCCAGGCACTCCGCGCGGCCGGAGCCCACCCAGCGCTCCGCGTATGCGTTGGCGTTCGGAGCCCGGATCGGCGTGCAAACGATCCTGGTGCCTCCCGCGTCGAATACCGCATCGAAGGAGCGGGTGAACTTCGCGTCGCGGCCCCGGATCAGGAACCCCACGGAGGTGCCTGCTCATCAAGCGTCGTGGCGACATTGCGGGCCTGCTGGGTGACCCAGGCCGAATCGGGGCTCCGGGTCGCTCCGGCGACATGTACCCTCCGCGTGCCGAGCTCGAGGAAGACGAGTGCGTACAGCGTGAAGGGCACGAAAACCCTCGACCGCTCGGGCGACCAGCGCGTTCTAGGATCTGGCCTCCGTTCGGAAGGAGGCACGATCCATGGTCTTCGCCCTCTTGTACCTACTGCTGCGCCGACTGGTCGGCCTCGCCGTCGGCCCACCGGATGGTCTGCACGACGGCATGGAGGTAGTCGTCCTTCGCCACCAGCTTGCGGTGCTCAAGCGGCAGGTCGCCCGGCCGCCTTCGCGCCGCGACAGGCCTATTCCTGGCGGCGGTCAGCAGGATGCTCCCTCGACAGCGCTGGTCGTCGTTCCTGGTCAGCCCGCAGACGCTGCTTCGGTGGCACCGTGAACTGGTGCGAAGGAAGTGGACGTATCGTCGGTCTGTCGGCGGGAGGCCCCCGATCGAAGAGGACGTCCAGAACCTCATCCTCCGTCTGGGACGAGAGAACCCTCGGTGGGGATGCGTCCGGATCAAGGGAGAGCTGGCCAAGCTCGGCATCAGGATCTCGGCGACGGCGATCCGAACACTCCTGCGTCGCCGCGGACTCGGTCCGGCGCCGACGCCGATCGGGTCCGACGTGGGGCGAGTTCTCCGGTCGCTGAGGATGTGGCGAGAGTGTTCGCTCAAGACGCAGAAATCCCGGCGCATACGCCTCTCACCGAAACCCGACGTATCGATGGGCGTCATCATGCTCGGCGAGTTCCTCCCTCGCGTGTCGATGAGGCCCCGATTGAGCCTACGATCTCTCCGGTCGCTCTAGATGAACCAGAGCGACCGTTCCTCAAGCGATGTGCACT
>JBIOWS010000374.1:0-3159 GCA_044868745.1 Candidatus Polarisedimenticolia bacterium | reverse complement strand
CCGTATCCTGAACGATCCCGATTTCATCCGCGGCAACCTCCACACGGGCTTCCTCGACCGACTCCTCGAGCATAAGGAGGAGGCCGCCGTCGCCTCCTGACGGGCTGCGGGGCTAGAGCGATGAACGAGCCGCAGGGCGTGGTTTTCCTGGTCGGCTTCATGGGGGCAGGCAAGACGACTGCGGGAAGAACCCTGGCGCGGTTCCTGGGGTGGGACTTCGTGGACCTCGATGATCACATCGTGGAGACCGAAAAGCGGAGCCTCGCCCAGATTTTCGCGCAGGATGGAGAGAAATACTTCCGGCGGCTGGAGGCTGAGATCCTGGCCTCGCTCCGGAACCGCTCGCGCCTCGTCGTCTCCTGCGGTGGCGGGACCTACGCCAACCAAGAGAGCCGCACCCTGATTGATCGGATCGGTCGCGCCGTATGGATCCACGTTCCCCTCGAGCAGGCCCTGGCACGCTGCGACAAGGGACCGGATCGGCCGCTTCTCAGGGACGAGGGGCAGGCCGAGGCGCTCTACCGCGCGCGCTTGCCGTTCTATCGCTCCGCCGGCCTGCGCGTCGATGCCGCCGGTCTCAAGCCGGAGCAGATTGCCGAGCGGATCGCCTCCCTGCTGTGACGCGCTACCTCGTCCTCTCGGATCTGCACAGCAACCTCGAGGCCCTACGGGCCGTGCTGGATTGCGCCGGCGGGCTCGCATACGACCGCGTCCTGATCCTCGGGGACATCGTCGGTTACGGGGCCGATCCCGGCGCCGTGATCGACGTCGTTCGCGGCCTGCCGAGGTCGGTCGTGATCCGCGGTAACCACGACCGCGTGGCCGCGGGACTTGGAGAGGGTGATGAATTCAACGTCGCCGCGCGGTCGGCTGTTCTATGGACGCGCAGGGCCCTTCAGGGACCGGGCCTGGAATACCTGCGCGCCCTGCCTCGGGGGCCCCGGGAGTTCGCGGCCGGAGGGCTCCTGTGCCACGGCACACCGTTGGACGAGGACGAGTACCTGCTGGAGGAGGAGGGAGCCCGACGCTGCTTCGAGGCGATCTCCTTCGAACTCTGCTTCTTCGGGCATACCCACTATCCCTGTGTCTTCACCCAGGAGGGTGAGCGTGTGCGCTTGCGGCTGCCGCAAGGGGAGATCGCCGAATTCCCGTTAGCTCGAGGGGCGCGCCACCTGGTCAACCCTGGATCGGTCGGCCAGCCGCGCGATCGCGATCCGAGAGCGAGCTTCGCGCTCTATGACGACGCGGCCTCCTCCGTGACGATCCACAGGATCGCCTATCCCATCGACGGTGCCCGGCAGAAGATCCTGGAGGCGGGGCTGCCGCGCTGGCTCGGCGATCGGCTGCGCCTGGGCGTGTGAGGGGGAGCCATGACGCTCCTTTTGGCCCATCGGATACTGATCGGCGTGGCCACGGCATTCTTTTTCGTGTACGCGATCCGTGAGTTCTCCGGGGCGGTCGGCGGTGCCGGCGCGTGGCGCGGCGCGGCAGCGCTCCTGGCCGCCTGCGGCCTGGCGATCTACTTTCGGACCATCGGCGGCCGCCCTGGACCTCCCGCGGGCGGTCGCGAGGGAGGAGAGCCGTGATCAAGCTGTACGACGCAGACACCGACGCCGAAATCGGAGCGATCAGCGACTCGCAGCTCGAGGCGCTTTCCGAGCAGCTGGTCGAGGAGACGCTCGACGAGTACTCCTACAACCTCACGCCCTCAACCCTCGCCAGCCTGGAGGCAAATGGCATCGACCCGGAAGTCACCGGCTTGCTCCGTAAGGCTCTGGGCGGGAGAGCCTCCATGGAGGTGCGTTACGAGCCGGATTGATTCTCAACCAGCCCACCACCATGAGGCGAACAGCGCCATGAAGAACCCCAGCAGGGGGAGCGCCGCCGCCAGATAGGCGGCGAACAGGCCCTTTCTGTTCGCCGTCACGATTGCCAATAACAGATGAAACGGGAACACCGTCGCGGCGAAGCGCCTGAACGACCAGAGCGTGGAGCAGAGAGGCAGAAGTATGGCCGCCGTCCCGTACAGCGCGTACGAGCGCCGAAGCCGGAGGAAGAGGAAGGGGATCGAGCCGACGAGCAGGAGGGCGAAGACCAGATCGATCGCGGAGTGGTGCACGTCGTGCGAGGCGGGCGCTTCGAGGTATCGCAGGAAGGCACGCCAGGGCCCTGACGAGGGGCCCCGCCAGCGCTCCTGCCGCAGTAAGAACACGGCCCAGTTTCCGAACAGGGCCTGGCAATATGCCGCGTAGCCGGCCAGGGCAAGAAGGGGCAGGAGGAGCGGGCCGAAGCGATGCATCCCGCTCGCCTCGCGCGAGTCACGACGCGCGCGAGGTTCGATGACCAGCTCGTCGAACAGCGGGATCAGGACCAGGACGCCGGTCGGGCGCGACAGGACGCAAAGCGCCGCCAGGGCTCCGGCGAGCCAGGGCCGTCTTGCGCGCACAGCCCATAGAGAACCCAGGAGGCACGCAAGCATCACCGATTCGGCGTAAACCGCGGAAAGGAACAGGCTGGTCGGGAAAGCCAGCACGATCCAGGCGGCCGTCTCGGCCGTCTCCTTCCCAAAGTCGGTCTCGACAAGGGTGACCAGGAACCGCAGGGCGGCGAGAAGAGCCAGGTTGGAGACCAGGACGCCGGCGAGGACCGGCGAGGCGCCCAGCAGGGTGAGCGCCCGGATCAGCATGGGATAGAGTGGAAAGAAGCCGGTCGTGTCCCCGACCTGATATCTGACCGGAAGACCCAGAAAATGGGCCTCCGAGTGGTACCCCTGTTCGGCCACGAGCAGGTACCACTCCGCATCCCACCGAGACCAGATCTCCAGCCCAGCGGAGCTGGGGGAGTGGTACACGAGGTTCCCCTTCTGCAGCGTCAGCCCCGACATCATGAGATGCGTCGCCAGGATCCCGATGATGACCAAAGTACCCCGGGTCGCCAGGAACGGCAGCAAGATCCTCGCCCGGTTCATGGAGGTCCCCCGGCGTGCGCCCCTCCTCCGGACCCGCGCAGGGGCAGGCGGTTTTCGATCCACTGGAGCGCCGAGGCGACCGAAGGGGAGGCGACCGCCACGAGCGGCATGAGAAAGCGGTTTCCGTAGTGGCTCGCAGCCCAGTACCGATAAGTCCCGAAGAAGAAGAGGAGGAACTCCCCGATCGCCAG
>JBIOWS010000373.1:0-2725 GCA_044868745.1 Candidatus Polarisedimenticolia bacterium | reverse complement strand
CCAGGCGAATCTGCACGGCCTTCCGGCGCAGGTGGTGAAGGAGTGCCTCAGCGGGTTCGTCGAGGCGATGGTGCGGCGCGCAGCCGAGGGGGAGCCCGACCTGGGGCGCCTCAGCTTCAGGGGCTGGGCCGAGCGCACCTTCGGCCGCGGGATAGCGACGCACTTCATGATCCCCTACAACGCCAAGCTGTGGCGGATCGATCTGGACGAGGTCGAGTGCGGCTGGGTCTCCTGGTCGATCCCGCGCCCGACGCTGCGGGAGATCCTCGACGGTGCCTTCGGCTCGCCGGTGCGCGGGCTCGGATACAACCCGACCTTCCTCTACCCGAAGCGAGGCGGGATCAAGGCGTTGCCGGAGGCGCTGGCGGACCGCTGCCCGGAGCTGCGACTCAACGAGGCGGTCAGCGGCATCGACGCGGCCTCCCACACCGTGTCGCTGGCGGGTGGCGCGACCCTGGCGTACGAGATGCTGATCTCGACGATTCCCCTGGATCGCCTGCTCGCCATCACCCGCGGCCTGCCCGGCGATCTCCCGGGGATCGGGTCAAAGCTCAGGGCGGTACGGGTTCTCAACGTCAGCCTCGGGATCGATCGGGAAGCGATCTCCCCCGCACACTGGATCTACTTCCCTGAGCCGGAGTACTCCTTCTACAGGGTCGGCTTTCCGACGAATCTCTCCTCTCATCTGGCGCCTCGAGGCTGCTCGTCGCTCTATGTGGAGCGATCCCTGCTGAGGGACGAGCCCTTCGACGAGGAGGAGGTCGTGAGGACCGCAGTCGAGGATTTACGCCGGGCCGGGATTCTGTGGAAGGCGGACCGGGTCGTCTACCGCCGCGTGTCGGTGCTCGATCCGGCGTACGTCATCTACGACCGTTTCCGGGCCGCGAACCTGCTGCACGTCCTGGAGGCTCTCAGGGACCTGGGGATCCATTCCGCGGGACGCTTCGGCGCCTGGGAGTATTCCTCGATGGAAGACGCCATGAAAACCGGCATCGATCTGGCGACGCACATCGCCGGGGCTCTCTCGCGCCTCTACCCTCCACGGCGAAGGGCGCACCGGTGAGCCGCCCGGACCGGAAGGAAGGGGCCTGAGATGTGCGGCCTGGCCGGTGTAGCGTACTGCGACGCTGGGAGGGTCCCCGACCCCGCCCTCCTGCGAGCCATGGGGGACGCCCTGGCGCACCGCGGACCCGACGACGCGGCGGAGCACGTCGGCCCGGGGATCGGACTCGCCAGCCGCCGACTCGCGATCATGGACCTTTCACCGTTGGGGCGGATGCCGATGGCCAGCGAGGATGGCGGTGTCCTGCTGGCATTCAACGGGGAGATCTACAACCACGTGGAGCTTCGCGAGGAGCTGAAGCGCCGCGGCACCCGGTTCCGCTCGTCCAGCGACACCGAGGTGCTCCTGCGCCTTTACCAGGCCTTCGGGATCGACTGCCTGCACCGCCTCGTCGGTATGTTCGCCTTCGCCTTGTGGGACGCGCGGCGGCGGGCTCTCTACCTGGTCCGGGACCGGATGGGGGTCAAGCCGCTCCTGTACCGCCTCGGGTCCGACGGGATCCGTTTCGCGTCGGAGATCCGCGGCCTCCTGGCCGAGCCGGGCTTCTCGCCCGAGCCCGACCCGGAGGCGATCCACCACCTCCTCGCCCTGCGATTCATCCCGCAGCCGCGCACGGCGTTTTCAGCCATCCAGCAGCTGCCGCCCGCCCACCTGCTGCAGTACGAGCGGGGCGGGGCGCGTCTGGAGCGTTATTGGTCGATCCCGTCGCCCTCTCTTCCCCCGGCCAGCCGTCGTGTCGAGGAGCTGGAGGAGCGCCACCGATCCTTGATGGACGACGCGGTCCGTGTCCGCCTCAGAAGCGACGTCCCGGTGGCCCTGCTCCTCTCGGGTGGGCTCGACTCGACCGCCGTGGCCTACCACATCCGCCGCAACCACGCCGGAAGCTTCCGCGCCTTCACGATCGGATTCGCGGAATCCGACTACGACGAGAGGCCGCGCGCCCGGCTGGTCGCGGCGCATTTCGGCATCCGTCTGGAAGAGATGGAAGTGACGTGCGACGTCACGGACGAGCTGGCGTCGATCATCGGTCATATGCGGGTGCCGTTCGCCGATCCTTCCGCCGTTCCGAGCTGGATCCTGGCGCGCCAGGTCGCGCGCCACGTCAAGGTCGGACTGGTCGGCGACGGCGGAGACGAGGTCTTCGGAGGTTACGACCGCTACCGCGCCCACCTCCTCGCCGACCGCCTCGGCTGGCTCCCCGGGATCGTCTCGAAGACTCCTTTCTACGCCCTGCTCGAGGCGGTCTCGACGGAGGATAGCCGGCGCAACCTCCCCGGGCGGATCCGCCGCTTCCTGGAAGGCTGGGAGCTGCCGACCAGGGAGCGCAACGCCCTCTGGATGGCCAACCCCGGGGCGCGACGGATCGCCAGACTGTACCAGTCGGACTTCGCCGCCCGCGTCGCCGGCATCGACCCGACCCGGGCGCTGGGGATGATCCCCAACGACTGGGGCTCACCGGGGCTGCTCGGCGCCCTCCTGCGCGCCGACCAGGGGTGCTACCTCCCCGACAACCTTCTGTTTAAGGCCGACCTCACCTCCATGGCCTTCGGGCTCGAGCTGCGCAGCCCGTTCCTGGATCACCGCGTGGTGGAGTTCGCCGCGACCGTCCCAGCCTCACTCAAGATCAGGGGAGGAAGTGGCAAGTGGCTTCTGCGCCGCGCC
>JBIOWS010000372.1:0-4443 GCA_044868745.1 Candidatus Polarisedimenticolia bacterium | reverse complement strand
GATCCTTGTCCACCACCAGGAGGTTGGGGACCTCGAGCGAGGCGTAGAGACCGCGCACCGCCACCGTCGGCAGAGTTCTGCGGTAGATCCTGTCGGTGCGTTGCAGCTCGAAGACGGCGATCAGGCGCTGCAGGGTGTCGTCGGTCGAGCCGTCGTTCACGACCACCACCTCGAACTGCGCGTAGCTCAGGCTGAGCAGCGAGCGGACCGTATCGACGATGGTGCGGGCCTCGTTGTGGGCGGGCACCACGATCGAGATCGGCCAGGTCATCTCCGAGCGCAGGATCTGTTCGTAGTCGGAGAAGAAGGTCCGCCGGACGAAGCGCAGCACCTCGCGGAACGACACCAGCAGGAGCAGGAGGTAGACGCCGTTGAGCAGGGCGAAGTAGTAGATCACCCAACGATTGAACGTCAGGGCGATCTCGACCAGGAACGCTCTCCAGATCACGGTGCGCCGGTCACGAAGACCCCTCCGGGGTCGAGCGCCTCAGGAACGCGGCCAGGGCGTTACGCACCGGCTCCTGGGCGTTCGCGAACACCTCCTGCGTCAGGTGGTCGACGCGCTTCAGCGAGACGATTTTCTCCACGAAGCGGACGGCCGCCCCCCGGCGGACGGGATCGGAGGAGGCCAGATCGGCGACGTACTCGTCGAGGACGCCGCCCTCCTGGAGCTGGGCCACCGCCTGGTGCCTTGCGTAGACGTCGTCCGCGTCCAGCATCCGGATCAGCGCGTCTCGACCGGGCTGCCCCAGGGCCCGGAGCGCATCGCCGGCGTTCGCCCGCACCCACCACTGGCGGTCCTTGAGGGCCCCGCACAGCTCCCCGACGGCGTCCCTGCCACCGATCCGCCCGAGCGCCTTGGCCGCCATGGCGCGCACCGGCCACTCGGGATCGCGCAGCGCCCGGGCGAGATCCGGGGCGGATCTCGGATCGCCGATCAGCCCGAGGCCGTGCGCCCCCCGCGCCCGGATGTCGGGATCGGCGTCCTGCAGGCTTCGTCTCAGCAGATTGGCCGCCTCCGGGCTGCGGATCCTCCCGAGGATGTCCAGGGCGGTGACACGCGCGTGGTGCGGCAGGGTCTCGTAGGCCGCCAGGAGCTCGCCCACCGCCTCCGGCCCGACGCGGATCAGGATTTCGGCGACTCTGATCGCCGACCAGCGGCTGGGATCCGCCAGGGCGCCGACCAGCGGCCGGATGGAGGTCCTGCCGCGGATGATCCCGAGCGCCCGCGCCGCGCGCATGCGCACCTCTCCCGCCGGATCGGTCATCAGTCGCACCAGGGGGCCGACCGCCACGGGGCTGCGCATCAGGCCGAGCTTCTCGGCCGCATCCGCCCTGGCCCACCAGCGACGGTGGGCAAGATTGCGGATGCTCCTGGCGACCGCGCCGAGCGCCTCGAAGGCCGCGGTGATCCGATGCTGGGTCTCCCCCTTGACGAGGTGGGCGCTCTCCAGAAGGATCGTCTCGGCGATCCGGCGATCGCGGCGTGACTGCGGCCTCGGCAGGTACTCCCGGATCGACCGGCTGCCCCCCGCGTTGAGGTATTCGAAAACCGCGGGCTCCAGGATCGCGCGCCGGCGCCGGTCGAGCGCCTCGCTCGCCTCACGCAGCGCCTTATTGATCGCGATCAGCACGGCGAGCCCCGCCAGGGCGCCGCCCGACCAGGCCACGATGGAGATCATGACCTGTCGCATTCCCGCCTTCCCTCACCAGGTCCGGTCGAGGATCTTCCGGACGCGCGCCAGGAGCTCGTGGGTGCTGAACGGCTTGATCATGTAGTCCTCGGCGCCGAGATTGAGGCACCTGACGACGTCTTCCTCGCGGGCCTTCACCGACAGCATCATGATCGGTATCCGACGCGTCGCCGGGTCCGCCTTGAGGCCGTTGATGACATCGAAGCCGTCCTTGTAAGGCAGAACCAGATCGAGAAGGATCAGCCGCGGTTGGATCGACACCGCCAGCCGCAGCGCCTCCTCGCCGTCCTCCGCCTCGCGCACCTCGTATCCCTGGTTCGCAAGGAGAGCGCCGACGAACCTCCGGAACATCGGATCATCGTCCACGACCAGGATCGGCGACGGCTCGGTCATCCCTGACCCCACGCGCCCGCGTCGGGTCACATCCGCCAATGCAGCGCGAAGCCGGCGCGCGTGGCGACGAACCCGGTCGCGATCTGCAGAGCGTAATCGCTGCGCGAATAGAACGCTTCGAGCGTGGCGCGCGACCCGATCCCGACGCCGAGCGTACCCTGCACGGCCTGCACCGTGTCGCGGTGCGCCTCCTCCACGTCCTCGTTGGGAGGGGGGAGGCCGAGCTGGAAGTCCTGCCGGCCGTAGGTCCCCTCGATGCGCCAGGAGATCCGCCCCTCCCGATGTTCGTTCCAGACAGCCACGACCAGCAGTTCCGATCGGTAGCGGAGGGGGTCGAAATAGCCGCTGTTCTTGTTGACGTTGAAGGTACGGTAGCGCACATCGGCCGTCGCCGCCACCCAGGGGTTCGACCGCGGCAACCGCCATTCGATCGAAGCGCCGACGGTCTGGCGGGCGTTCCCATCGGAGTACGATCCGTAGCCGGCGCTTCCCGACAGAAGCCAGGCGGGCCGGAAGCGGTGCTCCAGGCGGAGATCCGCCGTGTCCAGACGCAGACCCCGGTCGATCAGGGGCGCGGTGTCGAACATCGTCTCCCGGCCGCCGCTGCCGACCATCGCGAAGCGGGGGCCCACCTGCCATCGCAGGAAACCGCCGCCCACCGCGACCGCACGCGATTCTCCCCCGAGCGTCTCCTCCCGCACCGCTCCGGCGCGCGCGTGGAACGTCAGAGGACCCACGAGCCGCGAGGTGAGACCCGCCATCAGGAGCTGGGCTTTGGTCTCGACCACGGAGTCAACCGGATCTCCGCCCGCGTCCTGGGCCAGCGCCAGGTCGTCCTGCTCGCAGAAGTGCAGGCTCTCGCAGCGGAACTCCGCCTGGTAGGTGGAGTAGCCGATCCGTATCGAGGTTTGCGGTTCGGCCGTGAACGTCCAGGCGGCGGTCTCGCCGTCCACGCGGTTGGAGTCGCTGTCGTTGGATCGGTACGCATCGAGGTCGACACGCGGGCGCAGGGCCCGGCGGATCGACTCGTGCAGCTCCCTGGCCTCGGCATTCTCGGGGTGGTCCAGGGCGATGTTGTCGGCCTGGGCCAGCGCCGCACGCTCGAGCCCCTGCCAGTGGTGCACCCGTGCCAGCCCCAGGCGGGCCTCCAGATTCCCCGGATCCGCCCGAATCACGTCGCGATAGAAGCCGAGCGCATCGTCGAGACGGCCCTGCCAGCCCAGGATCCGGGCGCGCCCCAGATGGGCTTGAAGCGGCTCGATCTTATGGTCTTCCATGTCGCGATAGACCGCCTCGGCCTCCGCGTACCGTCCACGCCAGGAGAGGGCCTGGCCGAGACCGAGCAGAACCCTGGCGTCCCCCGGGGCGCTCCGGCGCAAGTCCCGCAGGATCCGGGTCGACTCCTGTAGATCGTGGTCCCAGGTCAGGACCCTGGCGAGGCCGAGCGACAGCTCGAAGTCCCCGGGCTGCAGAACCAGGGCCTTCCGGTAGGTGGCGATCGAGGCGGCCAGGTCGCCCTTCCACGATTGCAGCAGCGCCAGTCGGCGGAGCGGGTGGAGGGCGTTCGGGTCGAGTTGCAGCGCCTGCTCGTAGAGGGCGAGCGCACGGGAGTGATCCTCCCGCGCGAACGCGGCATCCGCCTCGCGCACCAGGGTCTCGAACGAGCTGTCCGCGGCGGCACCCTGCTCCGCCGCCCGGGCCGCGACGCCGCCCGTCACCAGGCAGGACAGGAGCACGCCCGCGAACAGCGCTCCGGCCAGCCGGCGGCGCCGCGCCTGGGTCCTCATCGTGGCAGGCTCCCTCCCTGCCGAGCCGGCTCGGAGGGGATGCGGCCGAGCGCCTCCCTGAGGATCCCCCAGGCCGCCTTCCTCTCGACGCGGTAGGAAGGAACCTCCCAGTCGCTCCAGGCATAAATCGGCAGTTCCTCGTCTCTCGAGCCCTCGACCGGCGGGAGCAGGTCGGCGAGCTTCCCCGCGATCGGCGTGGCCCCCCCCGGCGCCCCGGAGGGCCGCGCGGCGGCGACGAAGAATCGGAAACCGGGCGTCCGGATCGTCCCGATCGACTTCAAGTCAGCCGGGTCATCGTGCAGCACCCTGCGGGAGGAAGGATCAGTCACGTTCAGCAGCCCCCAGGCGATCCGTGCCTCGATGAAGTTGCCCGCAGGGCTCGCTCGCCAGTCCGCGAGGGTGGTGTGATCGGGATCGCGCGGGTCGATCGACCCACGCAGCAGGGGGGAGCGGCTGTGGCTCAGCGAAGGATAGACGACCCCGTTCCTGCCGAGGCGCATCCGGTTGGTTTCCACCCTCATCTCGATGAATCGGCCGTCGTTGTTCTTGACCGATCCATAGGGACGAGG
>JBIOWS010000371.1:0-2798 GCA_044868745.1 Candidatus Polarisedimenticolia bacterium | reverse complement strand
TCGTACTTCGCCTTGCGCACCTTCTCGGCGTAGTGGCGGTAGTCCCAGGGCTCGATCGTGATCTTCGCGGCTCCGGCCTCCTGGTCGGCGATCGCCTGCATGTCGGCGACCTCTTCGTGCACGCGGGCGACGGCCGGCTTCCAGACCGCTTCCATCAGCTCCATGGCGCGCTCGGGGGTCTTGGCCATCGCATTCTCGAGACGCCAGTGGGCGTGCGTGGGGTAGCCGAGGAGACTCGCCCGCTCGGCGCGCAGCTTCAGGATCTCGGAGATCGTCGCGTTGTTGTCCTTCGCGTCGCCGTTGTTGCCGCGGGCGTAGTAGGTGCGCCAGACCTTCTCGCGCAGGTCGCGCCGGTCCGAGTACGTGAGGAACGGCTCCATGCTCGAGCGTGTGTTCAGGATCGCCCACTGTCCCTTGTGCCCGCGCGCTTCGGCGGCCGCCGCGGCCCCCTCGCGCACGCCGCCGGGGAGTCCCGCGAGGTCTGCTTCCTTCTCGAGGAAGAGCACGAAGTCCTTCTCGTCCGCGAGGAGATTCTGGGAGAATTTCGTGAACAGGCTCGCGAGCAGCTGGTTGATGTCGGCCACGCGCTGCCGGGCGGTCCCCTCGAGGCGCGCGCCGGCG
Source organism: Candidatus Polarisedimenticolia bacterium (assembly GCA_044868745.1). GTDB lineage: Bacteria > Acidobacteriota > Polarisedimenticolia > Gp22-AA2 > Gp22-AA2 > JBIOWS01. The sequence continues at coordinate 2,177 of JBIOWS010000371.1, read as the reverse complement.
CGCACGAAGGTCGTGCAATCGAACCAGACCAGCCGCTTCTGCTCCGGCGTCAGGCCGCTCGTCTCACGCGCGTCGTAAACGGCGGCGATGCGCGCGAACAGTTCCTTGTTCTGGACGATCTGATCGTCGAAGGCCGCGAGCTTCGGCGCCATCTCCGTCTCGACCTTCTGGAAGTCGTCCGAGCTCATCGTCGATCGGAACACGTTGTAGATCGCCGAGACCCGCTCGAATGGCTTCCCCGACCGCTCCAGGGCGGCGATGGTGTTCTCGAAATCCGGCTTGGCGGGATTCTTCGTGATCGCGTCGATCTCCTTCAGGTTCTCGGCCATCGCGGTCTCGAGCGCCGGCTTGAAGTTGGCGACCTTCACTTTGTCGAACGGCGGCACCCCGCCGTACGGCCCCGTCCATTTCCGGAGCAAGACGTTCTCGGCTTGGAGCGGCGTCGCCGCGGGCACGATACTTGCCGCGAGCACGACGGTCGCGGCGACCACGAGCAGACCGGTCCTCGACATGGGGAGGGCTCCTTCCATCAGGGTTTCGGCGGCTTCACCGCCGCGCGGAGTTTGTCGGCAAGCGAGCCGAAACTCTCGGTCTGCGCTTGCTCCTGCTGCTCGGCATACTCGCGGGCCTCGCGCTTCTCGCCGGCCTCGAGGACGGCTTTGCGACTCAACTGGATCCGCCGCCCCGCCGGGTCCACTTCGAGGACGATCACCTCCACGTCGCTCCCGAGCGGGAACGCCTTGCGGATCTCGCTCCCCCTGTCGAGTGCAATCTCCGAGACGTGGACGAGACCGTCGATCCCCGGCTCCAGCTCCACGAAGACGCCGAAGTCGGCGACCCGGGTGACCTTCCCCTTCAGCGCCTGGCCGACCCTGTACTTCTCGGCCACCGTCGACCAGGGATCGGCCCGCAGCTGCTTCAGGCCGAGCGCGATCTTTCCATCCTCGTCGCCCACGCGGAGAACCTTCACCGTGATCGCGTCACCCGGCCGGACGACGTCCATGGGATTCCCCACCCGCGACCAGCCCATCTCCGAAACGTGGAGGAGACCCTGGACTCCACCGCCGAGGTCGACGAACGCGCCGTACGCCATCACCGACATGACGTGGCCGGGCAGGACCGCGCCGGGGACGACGACCCGGCGGATCGCCTCGGCCTTCTTGCCTTCCTCCTCTTGCAGGAAGGCGCGCCGGGAGACGACCAGCTCCTTGCCATCCTCTTTGCATTCGACGATCCGGAACGTATAGGCCTGCCCCACGTGGACCGAAGGGTCGGCCGTGAAACGGGTGTCGATCTGCGAGATCGGACAGAAGGCACGCTGCCCGCCGACTCGAACCTCGTAGCCTCCTTTGATGGCCTTCTCGACACGTCCTTCCACCGGGAGCCCGGCCCGGAAGGCATCGTTCAGGCGCTGCCGCGTGACGGCGCCCCGGGCGAGTCTGTGGGAGAGCCTCAGACCGCCGACCGTCGAGACGACGACGGCCTGGACGGTGTCCCCGACCTTCACCCGGACGTCGCTGTCCGGATCCACCAGCTCCTCGACGTCGATGGTCGCCTCCCCCTTTCCGCCGATATCGACGAACGCCACCTCGGCCCCGATCGACACGATGGTCCCCTCAACCGTCTCCCCCTCCCGGTGGGATTTCGGCGCGAACGACTCCCCCAGCATCCGGGCGAAGTCCTCCTCGGAATCGGGGCGCGGGCGGTCGGCCATCTGGAATCCTCTTCTGATGGCGCGCATTCTATCAGCCCTCCGCCCAGAAGGGCCACCCGCGCAGCATCGGCCGGTTGACAATTGCCATGGATGGCGGCGAACCGTTCCATCGGGCTCCCGTGGGCTCTGGGTGGACGACCCTCCAGGGTGCTCACCTTCACCATCGCTCGCGGGAAAATCGTCCAGGCCGAGGTCATCGCCGACCCGGATCGCCTCCGCTGGCTGGACGTCCAGATCCTCGGTGAATGAGCCCATGGGCGATGAGCGGCCGCGGATGCCGCCGGGAAGCGCTCGACGAATCTTCTCGACCAGCCGTGCGTCGGACCGAGGTCCGCCTGTCCGAACGGTCCTTCGCCGACGCCGTGCGCGTCATGATGTATTCGAGCGACAGCGCGCGGGAGCTCCCCTTCCTGTTCGAACAGGCCAAGGCCGGCGACTTCAGCCCGTTCGCCGACGCCGCTTT
>JBIOWS010000370.1:0-6658 GCA_044868745.1 Candidatus Polarisedimenticolia bacterium | reverse complement strand
GGGTGACGGACGGCTCGGGGGTCGAGCGTGCACGCTCCGAGGCGCTGAACGGCCACGCCCTGTTCGGGCGCACCGAAGGGGTCCACCTGCTGGGGGCGGTTCCATCCGACCTGAGCGTGGAGATCTTCTTCAAGGCGGGGACGGGGGTGGCGGATCAGAGGTTCCAGATCCGGCAGGAGGAAGCGGTCGCCGTCCTCACGGCCTACAGCGACATCGCGTCGCTCCCACCGGCAGATCAGGCGATCGTCGCGCGGGCGGTGAGCCGCCACACCCTGATCGGCCGGGGCAGTCTCTTCGCCCCCGCCTCCGGACTCAGCCGCGGCGAGCTGGCGCGCGCCCTCGCGCTCATCGCCGGCGTTCCGCAGAGGATCCCCTCGGTCCCCAGCTTCGGAGACACGCACGCGGACGATCCCGACTACCCCTACGTCGAGACCGTCTCGGGGGCGCGGGCCAGGCGGGTGCTGATCGACGCGCCGCCCGGTGGACCGTTCCAGCCCAGAGCGGACGCGAGCCGTCTCGATTTCGCCGTTTCTCTGGTGCGGGCGGCCGGAAAAGCGACCGAGGCGATCGCCCGGGCCGGAGAATCGCTCGGCCTCACCGACGAGGACAAGATCCCTGCCGACCGGCGGGGCTACATCGCGGTGGCTCTGGAGCAAGGTCTCATCGGCGTTCTCCCCGCCTCGGGTGGCTCGAAGTTCGACCCCAAGGGATCGGTGCCCCGCCTCGACGCGGCTCGATACCTTCTCAAGCTCCTCGAACTGTGCTGACGGGCACGCGATCCCGATCAAGTTCTTAGTCTCGGTCCAAGACGAGAGCGAGTCGGGATTCGGGACCGCACGCGAACGACCACCGCACAACACCCCGCAAAAATTTCCCACACGGTTGATATCCCTTTACGCATCAGTCGCCTAGACCGGGGCGGTGCAACTCTCTTCAAGGGTGGTTCAAGAATTCTTTAACCACGTCGGTCCATCCTTCGCCCGCAAACCGGCGTTCGGCGAAAACGGGCGCCGGTCTCTCTAGGGGAAGGATCTTGAATGCATTGAGAGGCTACGGCGAGTGCAGGCGGGCTTGGCGCCGGGCCGTCCTGGCCTGGCCACGCTGGGTATCGGCCTTGAGCGACTTGAAACAGGGGAGGAGCGCCATGAAGGCACTGGGACCGTTCCTGAGGTTCACCGACCCATTCTGGTGCGCGATTCTGCGCACTGCGCCCGGCAGGGGCTTGGGCCGTCTCCTGGTTCTTTCCGCGGTGACGGCGCTGTCGATGCTCGTGCCGGGCACCTCCGGGCCCGGCCTCCGGTCGGCCGAGCAGCGCGAGTCGATCATCGTCGAGCTCTCAGGCATCCCCCCGGAGGTCGTAGCGGCCGAACAGGCCCGCCGGCAGGGACTGCCGTTCGACAGGGCGGCCCACGCACAGTCGATTCTGGGCTCACAGAACGCCTTCCTGGCCGAGCTCCGGCACCAGGCGATCGATTTCCAGGTGACGGAGACGCCCCTCTACCTGACTGGCGTCAGGAGCTCCAAACCGAACCGCTTCGGCCGGCTCATCAACGCGGTGGGCCTCGAGATCCCGGCGGGCGAGGTGGACCGGATCCGCTCCATGCCAGGGGTCCGGCACGTCACCATCGACGAGCCTGTCCATCTGGACCTCGACCACAGCGTCCAGTACGTCCGGGCCAACAACGGCCCCGGGAACAAGACGATCTTCTCTCAGGGCGGCGGGCCGCTCACCCGGTTCGACGGATCGGGTCAGGTGATCGCCATTCTCGATACGGGGATCGAGCACACCCATCCGGCCTTCGACGCCCGTTTTGACGACTCCCAGTTCTCGCAGAGGACCGGCGACGTCAGACCGGTGCGCCTGGCGGGCCATCCCTATGTGGAAGGCGTGAACCACCCCAAGGTCGTCTATTTCCTGCCGTTCACCGCGACGACCAACGAGGATGACGTCGGGCATGGCACGCACGGCGCCACAGACTCCGCGGGACTGAAGGTGAAGGGGCCGGGGCTCGACCGGATCCCGGGAAATGCCGACGACCAGATCATCGAGGGGGTCGCGCCGGGTGCACTCCTGATGAACTACAAAGTTTGCGAGACGCTGTTCACCTGCGTCGGCACGGTGAACATCGTCACGGCTCTCGAAGATGCCCTCTCCCCCACCGATCCCCTGGACTTCCCGAAGCCGATCGCCACGGTGATCAACATGAGCTTCGGCGGGACGGCCGGGGACCCGAACAGCGCCTCGGCCGTTGCGGCCAGCAACGCAGCTCTGGGCGGCGCGGTCGTAGTCGCGTCGGCGGGCAACTCGGGCCCGAACGAAAATACGGTCGGTGCACCGGCAGTCGGCCGCCGGGTCATCGCCGTGGGCGCCACCAATGATCCCGGAGCGTCCACCAACGAGCTGGATGTTCTGGTGGACGACACGGTGCGGTACACCGTGGCAGGGATGTCGACGGGCGCCCAGAACGACGCGGGGCGCACGAAGGCTTCCCAGGACACCTTCATGAAGGCGGTCCTGATGGGAGGGGCGCCCGACGTGACCTTCCCACTCGGACAGCACTATGTCTACGCCGGGTTCGCCGACACGCCGAACCAGGTGCCTGACGCCGTGAGGGGACGGATCGCCCTGGCCTCGCGCGGCAGCACGGTGGACGCCGGGGCCGCGGGGACCGGTCTGTTCGGCAACAAGGCGGCGGAGGCGGCGGCGAAGGGAGCCGTGGCCCTGCTGGTCTTCAATAACGTGGACGGGGAGCTCGAAGCGGCGACCACGCAGGCAGCGGTCATTCCTGTCTATGGGGTGTCAAAGGCCAACGGTGAGTACCTCCGCGATACCCTGGGATTTCAGTCCCCGACCTTCGACGAGAACAACCCGGCGACCTGGGGCACGATCTCGAACTTCCCCCTCCGGATCAACCCTCCCGATCCCTCGACGTTCTCGGCGAGCACGACCGGGTTCTCTTCACGCGGTCCCGCGGACAATTACCAGTACGTCAAGCCGGACGTGACCGCGCCCGGGCTGAACGTCTACTCGGCCACGATCCCCGTGGGCGGGGTCAGCACCGGCGGCGGGACCATGAGCGATCCCAGCCGCTTCATCAGCGTCTCGGGCACCAGCTTCTCCGGCCCGCACGTGACCGGCTCGGCGGCACTCGTGAGGCAGGCCCTCCTCTCGGCCAGGGGCCAGGCACCCGTCGATCCGGTGGCGCTGCGCAGTGGCGCCGGCGCCGCGACGCAACAGACACAGAACGGGGTGATCCCCCAGAGTCTCGTCCGCGCGGCCCTCACCAACACGGCGACCAACCTGAGGGAGGCGGATGGGGAGACGCCCGTGTCGAACACCGACGCGCGGACCTTCATTCATGAGATCGGCTCCGGCCTGGTCCACGACATCCAGGCGGTCGACGCCCGCGCCGCGCTGGGAACGAACGATGCGAATACGAACGGTCCCCTCGGGCCGGACGACGCGAGGGACGCCGATTTCCTGCCGACGTACAGCTTCGGCCAGAACGTGACGATCAACACCGAGGACCCGTCCCAATCCCGGTCGATCACGGTGACTCTCCAGAACATCTCCGGCGCCCCCGGGTCAGGGACTTACGCTCTGAGCCTTCTGGACGGCGGCGCGCTGCGGGGGAGCGTGACTCGGCCCATCGTTGGGACGACCGGGTTCTCGGCCACTCTCAGCGCGCCGTCGGTCACGCTCGACGCCTCCATCGGCTCTCAGGCCACCTTCGACGTCACGGCGACCGTGGACGGCCGGGCGGCTCCGACGGGCCTCGCCATCGCAGGCTCTGACCCGAACGGTGCCATGGCCACGGAATTCCTCTGGTGGGTCGTGGCGTCTGGCTCGAATGGCGAGACCCTTCGGATGCCGTTCTACTATCGTGCCGCGGCGACGGCGCAGGTCTTCCGGGAAGCCCCCTTCCAGAATGCGATCCAGGACGATGGCACCCCCGACCAGGTCAACGGCGTTGACACGGATGGGAACTACAGGTTGTCCTGGACCTTCCCTGGCCCACCGGCAGAACAGCCCTGCGGCTTCCAGGTCGAGGAGGCGAGCTCCTTCGCAACTCCCTTCCCCTTCAGTGACGACGGCAGCGAACCTCTTGTTGCCGGGGTCAACTCGAAGTGGACCGGCGACCCGCACTGGGTCTCCTCCGTCCATCCCAACACCGGGACGCCCGGCTATTCGGTGCTCTATACCGACAACCTGAACGTCTCCCTGACGATGAAGGATCCCGTCGCGATCCTGGCCGGCGCCAGGGCCCAGCTCGTCTTCGAAACCTTCCAGGACGTCGAGGAGGACTTCGACTACGGCCTGGTCGAGGCGAGCGGCGACGGAGCGGCGTTCCTGACGCTCGCTCAGTACACGGGAACCTTCTCCGGGCAGCGCGTCGTCGATCTGAGCGGATTCGCCGGCCAGTCGGTCAAGGTCCGCTTCCGTCTCACGAGCGACTCCCTGATCTCCACCCCGCTGTGGCTCGGCTGGTTCATCGACAACATCGCGATCCAGACGGCGAACTGGACGACGATCGGTACGGTGGGCGCCTCCACGCTCGCCTTCGACGTGGCCGGCCGGCTCAGCGGGACCTACTTCTACCGCATCGCCGGCCAGTTCGGGGGTTCTTGCAACGTGCTCGGCCCGTACTCGAACATCCGGCAGATCACCGTGAGTATTGAAGGCGGCCAGCAGCCGGTCGCTCCGACCGCCGACTTCACGGCGACTCCGAACCCCGCCCAGGTCAACCAGCAGGTGACGTTCGACGGCTCGGCTTCGCACGACAACGACGACGTGGGATGCAGCCGGGCAGGTGATCCGAACAAGTGCATCGCGAGTTACCTCTGGTCGTTCGGAGACAGCATGACCCAGACCACCTCCGTTCCCACGACGACCCATTCCTACGCCACGGCGGGGACCTACCGCGTCAGCCTGACCGTGACCGACAACGACGGCGAGACGGCCTCCGTCGATCACCTGCTTGAGATCACGGAGGCGCCGAAGCCGGGTCAGCAGAAAGTCTCGGGGGCCGGCTACTTCACCGCCCAGAGCGGCGGCCGGGCAGATTTCGCCTTCAACGTGGACAGCAAGAAAGGGTCGGTCACCGGACATCTGACCTTCGAGGACCGCGCCGCGGGGATGAAGGTCTTGAGCCAGAGCATCACCTTCCTCTCGATCAGCGGCAGCACCGCGACCTTCAACGGCAACTGCACGGTGAACAAGGTCGCGGGCTTCACGTTCCGCGTTCAGGTGACCGACAACGGCACCAGCGGCACAACCGACACGTTCAGAATCGACCTGAACAACGGCTACACGGCGAGCGGGGTCCTCACAGGAGGGAACATCCAGATTCGCAAATAGCGGAAGCGGCGCGCGGGAGCGAGAGACTCCTCCCGTCCACCCCTCGTTCCGCGCCCCTTCCGTCGCCCGGGCCCCGGGCACGCGCCGACCCCGGGGCCCGGGCGTTAGGTCACCGGGCTCGCTTCGAACTCGTCCTCGATCTCACCGAAGATCTCCTCGATGATGTCCTCCATCGTCAGGATGCCGATGGCGCGCCCGTCGCGGCTGACGACGGCCGCCATGTGCAGACGGCGCCGTCTCATCTCCTTGAGCACGGCGTCGATCCGCCGGTCCTCCGGGACGCGCAGCAACTCCTTGATCACGTCCCTCACCCCCATCCGGGAGGCGTCCTTCTCGCTCAGCAGGGCGAGCGCCTTCAGGTTGATGACCCCCACCAGGTCCCCCTTGACGGGGTCGAACACCGGATAGCGCGTGTGTTTCTCGACACGCGCCAGCTCGAGGTTCTGCTCCACGGAACGCTCGAGCGACCAGGCGACGACCCTATCGATCGGAACCATGACGTCGCGCGCCGTGCGGTCGGCGAAACGCGTCGCTCGCTCCATGATCTCCGCCTCGCTCGGCGTGATCACGCCTACGCGGATCGACTCCGCAAAAAGCAGCCTGAGCTCGTTCTCGGAAAGGACCGGCTCCTCCAACTGTCGTACCCCGAGCAGCCGGAGGACGGCGTTGGCGCTGCCGTTCAGGACCCAAAGAGCCGGGTAGAGTGCGCGCCGGAAAGCCACCAGCGGCAGCGCCGCGAGCCGGGTGATCCGCCCCGGCTTGCGGATCGCCAGCGACTTGGGGACCTGCTCGCCGAGGACGATGTGCAACACCGTGATGATCACGAAGGCCCCCGCGGCCGCGATGCTGTGCACCGTCGGGGCGGCGAACGGGCCGAGAGAGACCAGAAGCGGACTCAGCAGACCGGCGAAGGCCGCTTCCCCGATCCAGCCGAGCCCCAGGCTGACGATGGTGATGCCGAGCTGGCAGGCCGAAAGGTACTCGTCCAGGTGCCTGACCACCTGCCGCGCCAGGGTCGATCCAGGCAGGCCCGTGCTCGCCATCTCCTCGATGCGGGTCGTCCGGACCTTGACCATCGCGAATTCGGCCGCGACGAAAAAGGCGTTGCCGGCGACGAGCAGGAAGGCGATCGTCAGATAGAGCGGGATGTGCGTCTCGATCATCGTTTCTCCTCGGATCGCGCCGCGCGAGCCTCCGCGGCGCTAGAGCTTGACGTACTCGGGGCCGCCGCCGCCCTCGGGAGGGACCCAGGTGATGATCTGGTAGGGATCCATGATGTCGCAGGTCTTGCAGTGGACG
>JBIOWS010000369.1:0-7492 GCA_044868745.1 Candidatus Polarisedimenticolia bacterium | reverse complement strand
CTCGACCAGGCGGTCGCGAAGCTGAAGACCCTCAAGGCGGGCGAGAAGGTCACGCTGACCTGCAAGGACAACGACAAGGGCGAGCACGAGGGGATCTCCGACATCAAGGTCGAGAAGACCACAAGCTAACGGTTCTATTCCGTGCGTCTATCCGGGACGCCGGGCCACGCGGAGCCCGGCGTCCCGTTCTTGCTCCCGCTCGCTCCTGTCACCCCCTCACCGCGACCTCATTGACCTGCAGTTGACATCGTAGACAACCTTTGACGTTTGCCCTGGGGACATTTACACCCCCCCTGCGCACGCTCTCTCCATGCAGGGCTTCGGCACGGTGCATTGCGCTACGCCAGCGCCGGGCACCCGAAGCCCTACTTGATCGACCGGCATGGCCGGGTTTCGGCCTTCGGGGAGGCGACCGGTCCAATCCTCGGGATCCTGGACGTGAAGGGGTACGGGGAGAAAGAAGGGCGGATCGAAGTGGGCGAGCGGCTGGTGCTGTATACCGACGGGGTGACCGAAGTGGCCGGACCCGACGGGGAGTTCTTCGGCCCGGACAGGCTCGCGGCCCTTCTGGCCGAACGCGCAACGGATCCCCTGGACCGCATGTTGAGCCGGGTGGCGCGGAGGATCGATGAGTTCCAGACCGGTCGGCGCCGGGACGACGCGACCCTCCTCGCGCTGCAGCGGAAGCGATAGGGCTCAGGTCTTCTGATCGACGAGCGCGCCGCGGACGATGAACCGGCGCGGCGCCGGCCCCAGGTAGTCGAACGGGTAGCAGGTCACCAGCGTCAGGATCGGGCGAGTGGCGGTGGCGAGCGGCGCCGTGTCGCTCTTGGAGGCGATCTCGATCGACACGACGCGGTAGAGCTTCAGCCCGACCCGGCCGGAGATCTCCACCAGGTCGCCGGGGCGGACCGACCGCAGCCGACCGAAGGCGCCGTCCCGGTGACCGGCGATGACGCAATTGTCGGCTTCCCCCGGCAGCGCGCTCCCCTCGAGGTGCCCGGGGCCGAGCGACAGCGATCGCCGGTCGGTCCCCTCCGCGACGACGGCGTCGATTCCGAGCCGCGGGACGCGCAGCCGCGCGATCGGATCGCCCCGCTTCGGGGCCGGGAAGAGCCGGGCTCCGGACGTTGGCGATCGATCCGGGGAGACACGGCTCGCGGCCGAGACGAAGTCTGCCCTGTGCCGCGCCTGCCAGGCCAATTGCAGGCCGGTGACCAGGGCCGCATGAAGCAGGAGCCCGGCCCCGCCCAGAAGGCACAGACCACCCAGAAAGATCCTGCAGCCACTCCTCACGGATGTCCTTCTCCTCCTACGCTCGGGGCCTGCGCAGAAGAACGCAACCGCCGGCCAGAAGCAGGCTGCCCAAACCGGCTATGAAGGGAACCCCGCTCGCGGTGGCGGGCATCGCTCTCCGCGGCCGCATGCCGTCGTGAGCGCCCTGCGCCGGCGAGCCCGACACCGTTCGATCCTCGGCGGCCGGGCTCGTCGCGGGCTCCCTCTCCGTGCGGGCGTCCGGTTCGGCGGGCGACCGACGCGGTGGATGCGCGGGGGGATGATGACTCGTCAACATCGCCATCGTCTCCGGATCGAGCAGGCCGTTCGGCCGGACGAAATGGTCGCGCTGAAAGGCACGGATCGCGGTCCGCGTCGGTTCGTCCAACTGAGCCCGCGCATACGTACCGGCCCGCAGGTAGCCGTCCTCCACGAGAATCGTCTGCGCCGTCTGGAACGCCTCGGACGACAGGTAGAGAGGTCCGCTCCGCCCATAAGTTCCAGCGAAAGCCGGAACGACCAGGAGGGTCGACAAGAACAGGACCGGAACCAGCGTGACGCGAATCATCGGTACGTCCTCCATTGCGGATGAGTTTTCACCCCTCGCCTCCCTGAGCCGTGCATGGCAGGGCTCGCTTGCGGGTGCTGAGCGGAGATCGCAACCGCCATGGCGATCGTCCGGCGGGCGCGGGCAACTGAAAAAAGCTGCGCCAACGCTCATTCTAGCCCATACCGGATCGGCGCTCAAATGCCCCGGGGCGCTCTGATAGAATTCATCTGATCGGGCGCACCGCGTCGAGCTCCGCCGGTCGGAATCCGAGGTCCTCCGATGATCGGCCAGATGATTTCCCACTTCCGCGTTCTCGCCAAGATCGGCGAGGGGGGGATGGGTGTCGTCTACAAAGCGGAAGACCAGAGACTGCGGCGCCAGGTCGCCCTCAAGGTCCTGCCGCAAGACCTCGTGCGCGACGAACAGCGCCGGCTGCGGTTCTTGAGGGAGGCGCGGGCCGCGGCCGCGGTCACGCACGCGAACATCGCGGTCATCCACGAAGTTGGGGAGGCGGCGGGGGTCGTGTTCATCGCCATGGAGCTCGTCGAGGGCGGCACCCTCGCCTCGCTCATCGGCGGTCGACCCTTGCCGGTGAAGGACGCCCTCCGCATCGCGGCCGAGATCGCCGAGGGTCTGGCACGGGCCCATCAGGTCCCGTTGATCCACAGGGACCTGAAGCCCGACAACATCGCCGTGGGAGCCGATGGACACGTGAAGCTCCTCGACTTCGGGCTGGCGAAGCTCCTGGAAGAACGCGAGGAGGAAGAGGCCCCGGAGGTCAGCCGGCTGAGGACCATCTCGGGGGAGATGACCCGGGCGGGCAGGGTCCTCGGCACCGCGACCTACATGTCGCCGGAGCAGGCCCGGGGGGAGGAGCTCGACGCGCGCAGCGACCTGTTCAGCTTCGGCGCCGTGCTCTACGAGATGATCACGGGCCGGCAGGCGTTTCCGGGGCACACGCCGGCGGTCGTCTTCGACGCGATCCTGAACCGCACCCCACCGGCCCCGCGGACCCTCAACCGGGATCTGCCGCCGGATGTGGATCGAATCGTCAGCAAGGCGCTGGAGAAGGACCGGGAACTGCGCTACCAGTCCGCGGCTGAGATGGGGGCCGATTTGAAGCGCCTGAAGCGCGACACGGAGCCAATCCGGGCGGCGGCCGCTTCCGGGGCGTCTCCAGCCCGATCCACTCACCGCCGGTTCGCCATCGCAGCCGCGCTCCTGGCGGCGATCACCGGCCCGATCGCGTGGTGGGTGACACAGCGCACCAGCCCCGCGATCGGAAGCGCCGGCCGGACGACGGTCGCCGTCCTGCCCTTTCGAAACCTCGGGCCGGATCGGAAGGTGGACTTCCTCGGTCTGGCCCTGCCGGACGAGCTGATCACGACGCTGAGCTACGCGCGCTCGCTGGCCATCCGCCCGTTCGCGGCGACGCAGAAATACGCCTCGGGGGACGTCGACCCGCAGGCGGCCGGACGCGACCTGCGCGTGGCCGCGGTCATCACGGGTCACTACCTCCGGGAGGGGGATCGTCTGCGCGTGACGATGGAGGCCATCGACGTGGAGAGCAACCGCCTCCTCTGGCGCGACACGGTCAGTGCCATGTCCCAGGATATCCTCTCGATGGAGCGGCAGATGACGGCCCAGGTCCGGCAGGGGCTGGTCCCGCGCCTGGGATCGTCGGTCGATCTCCAGGAGGGAGGTGGCCAGCCGGAAAACGCGGAGGCGTACGATCTGTTCCTACGCAGCGTCGCCCTGGCGCGCGATCCCGCGCCGAACAAGGAGGCGATCCGGACGCTCGAGCGCTCCGTGGCCCTCGACCCGGCCTACGCGCCGGCTTGGGCGGCGTTGGGCCGGCGCTATTACTACGATGCCCAGTACGCGGACGGAGGAGAGGCAGCCTTCGGTCGCTGCGAAGCGGCCTACCGGCGGGCCGTCAGCCTCGATCCGGAACTGATACTCGCCGCTGGCGAGCTGGTCAACATCCAAACAGAGAGCGGGAACCTCCCCGGGGCTTACGAGGCGGCCGAAGACCTGGTCGGCCGCCGCCCGGACAGCGCCGAGGCCCACTTCGTCCTAGGCTACGTCCTGCGCTACGCGGGGCTCCTGGAAGAATCCGCACGGGAGTGCGACACCGCTTTGTCGCTCGATCCGGGCGACTACGGGCTGCGGACCTGCTCGACCCCGTTCATGATGCTGGGCAGGTACGATCGGGCGATGGACTACGTCCGTCTCGACGCAGGGAGCGAATGGGCAGCCATGCACATGGCCACACTTCTCCTCCGCCAGGGAAGGGTTCAGGAGGCGCTGGAGTTCGTGAGAAGGATTCGAACCGATCGTGTGTGGGGAAGCCCCTGGATAGAGGCATGCCTCCAGAGTCGCCCCTCCTCGGACCTCCGGCAGCTCTCCCAAGAGACGATCGATCTGGTCCTGGCCGGTCGTGATGGCGAGCCCAAGTACTTCATCGGCGCCCTGATGGCGCGCTGCGGCGAGCAGCAGACGTCCCTGCGCCTCATCCGGCGCGCGATCGAACAGAACTACTGTTCTTATCCACTGGTCGACACCGATCCCTTTCTTGAGAAGGTCCGCGGCCTGTCCGAATTCAACGCCATCCGCGCCGCGGCGATCGCGTGCCAGAAGAAGTTTCTCGAGCACCGGCGGAAGGCGTCGTGACGGCCTGCGTCTGCAGAGATCGGGGGGGCCCCGCGCTACAATCATCGCCGTGCGGTGTGCTGGTCACTGGGAGGGGGAACTTCGGGGATCGCTCTGCCTGGTCCTGTGCGGGACCCTCCCGATCGTCTCGGAGCGGTTCGGGGAGCAATGCCGATGCCAGACGCTGCCCGCCGTCCGGTGGCAGGATCGCGAACGTTGGAAGCAACTGACTCGAAAAGGGATCGGCTCCGCTCGGGGAGCGCGCGCGGCCGACCGGCCCGCCTGGGCCTGCCATGCCGCTCTATCCGATGGGATAGCGAGCCTATCCGCCCGGATAGCACGCCGATGCGCGCGCCCGCCGGGCACCTGGAGGGCCTCCTGCTGGACTTCGGCCCGAAGGCCGTGCTAAAGAAGCGGCAATGGAACCGCCTGCCATGAAACCGAAGCTGGCTGCCATCTCCGGCCCGCTGCGGAGGACGAGCGTCACGCTCGGCGATGACGAGGTCTCGATCGGGCGGGACAAACGCAACCGGCTCTGCATCGGGAGCATGTTGGTCTCGCGGCGGCACTGCGTGATCAAGAACGAGGACGGCCGACTGAAGATCTGCGATCTGGAGAGCCGCAACGGGACGCTGGTCAACGGCATCCCCGTGAAGGAGCGGGCCCTGGAGCACGGGGATCAGATCCGCATCGGAGACTCCCTGTTTCTCTTCCTGCTCCACGAAGGCGAAGGCGCGCTCGCCGCGGACCCCGTCGAGCTGAGGGACCAGGAGGTGGCCGCCGGCTCCACGCTGGAGCTCGCCCCGGAGGACGCGCTCTACCTGCGCAAGGAGCGGATCCTTTCGGCGCGCCCTTCGCGGGAGCGGATGGCGCGGGATCTGAGCACGCTGCTGAGGATCGGAACGGCGATCAATTCGCTGCGCGGTCTGGATGCCCTCCAGAGGCACCTCCTCGAGATGATCTTCGAGGTCGTCCCCGCCCAGCGTGGCGCGATTCTTCTCGCAGGGAAGAGCCCGGAGGAGTTCGCCTCGGTGTTCGGCTGGCACAAGGGCTCGGGGCCGGACCGTGCGGTGCGCGCGAGTCGCACGATCGTACAGAGTGCCCTCCAGCGCGGCGTGTCCATCCTAAGCAACGACGTCCAGGACGGGAGCGACTACAAAGGCGCTCAGAGCCTGGTGTCGGCCCAGGTTACGTCCGTCCTGGCCGTCCCCCTGATCGCCTACGAAAAGAAGCTCGGCGTCCTCTACCTCGACTCGAGCAAGCCGGGCGATCGCTTCGACGAGGGTCACCTCCAGCTGCTGAGCGCCATCTCGGGGATCGCGGCGGTGGCGTTGGAGAATGCCCGCCACATGGAGTGGCTGGCGAACGAGAACCTCCGGCTCCAGGCGGATATCGGCCTTGAGCGCAACATGGTGGGTGAGAGCCCGCGTATGAAGGAGATCTATCAGGTGATCGCCAGGGTCGCGCCGACCGACTCGACGGTCCTGATCTGCGGTGAGAGCGGGACCGGCAAGGAGCTCGCGGCGCGTGCGATCCACCGGAACAGCCGACGCGCCGGGAAGCCGTTCGTCGCCTTCAACTGCGCGGCGCTGCCGGAGACCCTCCTGGAGAGCGAGCTGTTCGGGCACGAGAGGGGTGCGTTCACGGGCGCCACGGCACAGAGCAAGGGCAGACTGGAGGTGGCCGACGGTGGCACGGTCTTCCTCGACGAGATGGGGGAGCTGGCGCCGGCCGTCCAGGTCAAGCTTCTGCGCGTGCTCCAGGAGAAGCAGTTCGAGCGCGTCGGGGGGACGCGCCCGATCAAGGTCGACATCCGGCTGATCGCCGCCACCGGCCGGGATCTGAAGGCGGCCATCCAGGCCGGATCCTTTCGCGAGGATCTGTACTACCGGCTGAACGTCGTGGCGCTGACGATGCCGCCTCTGAGGGATCGTCGGGAGGACATTCCGCTCCTGGCGACCTACTTCGTCTCGAAGTACAGCTCCAGGTGCAAGCGGCGCGTCGTGGGGCTGTCCGACGCGGCACGCGCGTGCCTGATCAATTACGACTGGCCTGGGAACGTCCGCGAGCTGGAGAATGCCATCGAGCGGGCGGTCGTGCTGGGCTCGGCCGAGGAGCTCCTTCCGGAGGACCTGCCGGAGGCGATTCTCGAATCCGAGCCGCGCGCGGGAGCCTCGGCCAGCCGCTACCACGAGGCGATCCGGGAGACGAAGAAGAGGCTGATCCTCAAGGCGGTCAAGCAGGCGGCCGGCAATTATGTCGAAGCGGCGAGGCTCCTCGACGTCCATCCCAACTACCTGCACCGTTTGATCCGAAACCTGAATCTCAAGGCGGCGCTGAGGAAGTAGGCGTCCCACCGAGCCATGTGCCGCGGGGATCGCTACCGCGGGCGCTCGAACCAGGAGAGGATGTCGAAGCTGTGTGAGATCTGCGCCGAGACTGAATAGCCGTCCGGGAGTATCGCTTTGAGGCTCTCGTCGACCGTCCAGCGATCCTTGCGGTAGGCGACCTTGACGACGGTGGCCGGGCCGAGTCGGCAGCCGAGCCCGACCTCGACATCGTAGAAATTGACGCTCTGCGCCACCCAGAAGGCGCTGCTCACGGGCTGGATGTACGCGTAATCGTTCTGTTCCAGGCGCAACGCCGTGAAGAAGCGGGGGGTAAAGGTGTACTTGGGCTCGACGTAATAGGCCTTGCCACGGACGGCGGCGGCCTGCGTGGGGACCTCGTAGGCGGACCAGGTGAAGTCGCCGTTGAGCTCGAAGTGGCCGCGGCTGAACTGCAGCTCGAAGCCCGTGATCTGCTGATCGTAGCCTTTCCAATCGGCGCCGGCCGGCAGCAGCGGGTCGAGGTCGTCGTTCAGGTATGGTCCGCGCGTGAAATAGGCCCCCAGACGCAGGCCTGTGGTCGGGGTGACCCCGACCGCGAGAGCAGGACGCGCCACGGGGCCACCACAATGCAAGCGAGGACACCGAACGACGCCAACCCGAACACCAAAGCCCATACCGCCGGGCT
>JBIOWS010000368.1:0-3460 GCA_044868745.1 Candidatus Polarisedimenticolia bacterium | reverse complement strand
CGAAGGACGAACTCCCTCTGCCCCTTTTCCAGTTCGTTCTTGACCTGCTCCTGGATCTTGGACCCTACCTCCAGGACTTCGATCTCGCGGCTGACGTGCCGGGTCAGCTTGCGCAGTCGCTCCTTCACGAAGAGCTCCTCGAGGTATTGCTGCTTCTCGCCGGCATCCCGGACCAGGAGAGCGGCGGCCGTGTCGGTCAGGCGTGCCGGGTCCTCGACATTGAGCAGCACCACGGCGAGCTCGTCCGAGGCGATCGGCATCAGCGACAGCATCTTCTGGATCTGCTGATTGAGGTTCTGGAGGAGCGCGTCCATCTCGACCGAGGACTCGGTGCGTTCCTGCATGACCTCGACCTCGGCGACCAGGTAGGGTTCCGACTGGACGACTCTGGTGAGACGGATCCTGGCGAGACCGTTCACGAGGATGCGCAGCGTTCCGTCGGGGAACTTGAGGAGCCTCTGGATGAGCGCGGCGGTGCCGACCGTGTGAAGATCCCCCTCACGCGGCTGCTCCACTTTCGGGTCCTTCTGCAGCACCAGGCCGACGATCTTGCTGCGCGGCATGACCTCGTCGATCGCGCGAACCGACGACGGGCGGCCGACGACCAGGGGGGTCGGCAAGTGAGGGAAGACGACGGCCTCCTTGAGCGGGAGGATCGGCAGGGTGGACGGGATGGCCCGCGACGGGCCGGGGCGGGGACCGCCGACCTCGCCCGAGGTCTCGTCCAGGACGATCGGTCCGACGTTGTCCTGCTCGGACATCGTGCCTCCCCGGTCCGGCTAGGGCCCCTCGATGGGCACGGAGCGGCCGCCCGCGGCCGGACGGGCAATGGTGATGTGCAGGAATCCGTCCTTGTAGGTCGCGCTGATGCTGGCGGGGTCGACCTCCTGGGGGAGGGCGAGGATGCGCTCGAAGGGGCCGTGGGCGATCTCCATCTGGTGCCAGCGCGTGCAGCCGAACGGGACGGGCTCCGGGCGCGATCCCGAGATGCTCAGGTAGGCGCCCTCGACCACGATCTCGATGTCCTCGCGCTCGATCCCGGGGAGGTCAAGGACGATCGACAACCCGTCCGAAGTCTCGTAGATGTCCGCGCGCGGCACCCAGCCGCGGGACTCGGCGGACGGTGCCGCTTCGTGCAGCAGGCGCTCCACGACCTGCTCCAGGCGGCGGTGCAGGTCGGCCACGACCTGCGTTTCGCTGCGGCGGATGCGGACCAGGACGTCGCCCATCCGCTCAGACCGCGCGGCCGAGGGCGTTGACTTGCCGGGTGAGGCGGGACTTGTAGCGCGCCGCCGTGTTGCTGTGGATGATCCCCTTGCTCCGGGAGCGGTCGAGGAGCGACAGCGTGGCGCCGAGCTCCCGCCGCGCCCCGTCCGCGTCCTTCCTGGTCAGCAGCTCCCTCAGTTTCCTGAGCTGGGAACGCAGGCGGCTCCGGCGCGCGCGATTGATATCCCGTCGCCTGCGGTTCTTGCGGATGTTCTTGACGGCTGACTTGATTCGTGCCACGAGAGCGACCTCCTGGAGCGCCTCACCGCTCCTTGAGTCCCAGGGCCCGCAGCCTTTCGCGGGCGATGCGGGCTTCCTCGGATCTCGGGTAGGCGGTGACGACGTGCTGTAACTGGATGACTGCGTCGGCGGTCCGATTCAACTCAAGGAGCGCGAGCCCCTTCTTCAGGTAGGCAGGGGCCGCCCTCACCCCGCCGGCGTGCGACTGCAGGAGCTGGTCGAAGGCGGAGATCGCCTCCGGATACTTCTGCTGGTTGAAGTACGCCTCGCCGATCAGATACCGGGCGTCGTCGGCGACATCGCTTGCGGGATAGCGTCTCACGAGGTCGGTCAGCTCCTGGATCGCCAGCGCGTAGCTCCCCGAGGTGAAATTGGCCGAAGCCTGGCGAAAGAGATCCTGCGGCGCTCCGTAGCCAGGCGCGGCCGGAGCGACCGCCTCGGGCGCCCCGCCCGTCGCCGGACGATCCCCGGCGGGGACATTGGAGGCCATCGAAGGCCCCGTCCCCGGAGCTGGAAGGGTCCGCGCCAGCGCGTCCAGCGCCTGCCGCGTCGTCCGCAGGTCCTGGACCATACCACTCAAGCGCTGCTCGGCCTCCTCGGAGCGCGCCCGCAGGGTCTGGAGGTCCCGCTCCAGGGCTTCCAGACGCAGCCGCAGATCGGGCGCCGCCTCCGTGTTCCGCCCGCCCGCCTGCGAGTCACGCAACTGTGTCACCTGCTCGACCAGGGCGACGTTGTCCTTCTGGATCTTCCAGAGTTGCTGCTGGATGTTATCCAAGTCGCCCTGGAGTTGCGTGACACCCGGCGTGGCGCAACCCAGTCCTGCGGCGGTCAACACCGCCGACAGGTGCGCCGCCGCGCTGCGCAGACCCGTTCGGGCGACGCCGGTCGCACGAGGTCCCCCGACTCCAGCCCCGAGCGGGATCACTCGGCCAGGAATATGAACTCGGCGCGGCGGTTCTCCGCCCAGGCTTCCTCGTTGTGGCCGGGATCGATTGGCCGCTCCTTGCCGAAGCTGATGATGCTCAGGCGCGAAGCGGGGGTGCCGAGGGAGACCAAGTAGTCGCGGGCGGCCCGGGCGCGCTTCTCGCCCAGAGCCAAGTTGTACTCCACGGTCCCGCGTTCATCGCAATGGCCTTCGACACGCACCTTGAACTGGCCGTGCTCCTTGATCCGGCCCGCGTTGTCGCCCAGCGTCCGGACCGCATCCGACCTGAGGTCGTACTTGTCGAAGTCGAAATGGATCGGTCTGAGCATCCCCTGCGCGTTCAGCTTCTCCGCCAGGGAGGAAGGAGATTCCCGGACCGCTTCCGCTTCCGGCTCCGCCTCCCTAAACCCGGCGGCCTCGTCGACCTTCTCAGCCGGCTGTGCGGGTTTGGACTCGAAGGCCGGGGGTGTCGTCACCGGCGCCTCGGCCGTGGGGCCGGTCTTGCAGGCAGTGGCCATCCCGAGGAAGGACAAAACCAGGACCGATAGAATCAGCGAACGCGGAAACCCTTGACCCATCGCGTCACCCCCTCATAGGTGGTTTTCAGAACTCGTCGCGGTTGACATCGCCCGGAGCGCGGCACGAAACCGCCCGCCGCGCGAAGCCCCTGGCGCTCCGAACGCCGCGGATTATAGCACGCGCCGCACGCCGTCCCTCATCGGGACCAGGCGGGCGAATAGCTGTTCCCGCCGTGTGTGAGCCGCCGCACGCGCGACCCGTCGGCGTCCATCGTGTAGATGTCGAAGTTGCCGGTGCGGTTCGACGCGAACACGAGGTGCTTCCCGTCGGCGGACCAGCGCGGCCATTCGTTGATGTTGCTGTTCTCCGTGAGGCGGCTGAGCTGGCCTGTATCGAGATCCTGGACGTAGATGTCGAAGCCTCCCGGCACCCGCGCCGTGAAGGCGATCTTCCCCTTGGCCTTGTCCCCCACGGCGGACCAGGAGGCCGCGTCGCAGTAGGACACCTCGT
>JBIOWS010000367.1:0-3175 GCA_044868745.1 Candidatus Polarisedimenticolia bacterium | reverse complement strand
GACGCGCTGCTTCTGGATCACCGACCAAAGGTAGCCTAGAAGGATCCAGGACACGACCGCGGTCAACGCTCCGAGGGGGGCGGGGAGAATCAGGTAAAGGTACAGCGGCGTCGAGCCGCCGCGTCCGCCGTACAGGATGTATGGCGGGATCGAGTGCCAGAGCGCCAGGCCGAGGATGAAGCCGCCAGTCAGGCCGGTGGCGATGTTGAGCATCGTCAGCGAGCCGCGTACCCCCTGCCGACGTGCTCCGCCACCCCAGGTGACATAGAGGATCAAGCCACCGAGCACAAGGGTGCCGAACGATTCGGGCCACCAGATCATCGTCGGCTGGATGCTGTTGAACACGCGCTGGAAGAAGGTCAGGCGCACCGGGGCCTGCTGGACCGGCCCGCGGGTGCGCACCGGTGGCGCAGCGCCTCGCTGGAACTGATCCTCGGGCGGCGCCTCCCCGCCGATCGACGCGAAGACGACGGGCGAAGCGGTCCAGACTCCGTCGCGCTTGGCGAGGGAGACGGGGAGCTGCACTCTTAGCGTGTAGGCTCCGCGGGACGGATCAGGGTGCCGCATGCGGCATTGGTACTCGGCGTAGATCACCGATGGGTCGCTCGCCCCATAAGGTTGGAAGCCGGTCGGCGCGCACGACTCCGGTTTCGAGACCGGATCAATCGTCCGGCAGGCTTCGAGCGCCCGCGGCAGCATCTTCTCCTGAGCGGCGGCGATGACTTTTTTCAGCGCCTGCCAATCCTCGCCTGAAAGACCCTCCGCCTCGGCGGCACCCACCGCCGCCGTGACGGTCAGGATCGTGGCGGCGAACAGGCGGATCGCACGCTCATTCACCATAGTCGACGTTCTCGTGGATGTAATGCGTGCCGTCCCATCGTATGTTGAACACGTCGTTCTGGATGATCTCGACATACAGGGCATGAGAGGTGCCCGGATCGGAGGGGAAGGTGATCTGCTGCGGGCAGGCCAACGGTGTTCCCGGACCGTGCTTGCCTTCCTCGACGAAGGCGGTCGCGAAGACCCCCCGGCTCGTCTGATTGAACACGACGATCTTCCATTCCGAAGCCCCCAGGAGGACGAGGGCGATGTCCTCCAACCCGTTGCCGTCGAGATCGGCCCGACTCACGAACGGATCCCCTCCCTCCTCGATCAGCCATTCATAGGTGATGTCGGTGTCGTCGGGGATCCGCAGGGTGGGGAAATCCTTCGCGACCAGCGCGCGCACCCCCTCCGGCAGATCGACCGGGCCGGGTGAGATGACCGCGAACGATTCCCACCGGCGGGCGCGACCGAACTGCAGGATGACCTTGACATGCCTGACGCGCTTGCCGGGATAGAACCGGATCCAGCCGTCCGGCGCGACGCCGGCCGCCTCGTTGTCGATGGAATACTGGATACCGGTGGATCCGGTCACATCGAACGGGCGCCCATTGGGCAGGATGGCCGCGACACGCAGGCGCAGAAGATCGCCAGCCTGCACCCTGGTCATTGCGCTCGCGGTGTCGAAGCCACATTGCCAGGCGTGCGGCCGCGGAGGCTCGAGGGTGACGGCGAGGGTCACGGGCTCCTGGGCGACCGGTTCGAGAGCCGCCGCGGACTCGAGGACGAACGACAGCAGGAGGCCGGCGGCGCATGCCGCCGCCCGGCGGAGCCCCGGACGGTGAGGCGAGTTCTTCATCGCCCCTTAAGTTAGGTTCGGCAGGCGGCGCGCGCCACCGCCTGGATCCGATAACATCCCTGCTAGAAAACCGATCGGAGCCGTATGGATGTGCACTTGATCGACGGCACCTATGAATTGTTCCGGCACTTCTTCGCCTTACCTTCCGCGGCCGATGTGAACGGCCAGGAAATCGGCGCGGTCCGTGGTGTCCTGACTTCCGTTTTGTCCATCATCGAGGGCGGTGCAACCCACATCGGGGTGGCGACCGACCACGTCGTCGAGTCGTTTCGGAACGATCTGTATCCCGGATACAAGACCAGCGAGGGTGTGCCTCGGGAGCTGCTCTCTCAGTTCCCCGTTCTCGAGAAAGCTCTGGAGGCGATGGGAGTGGTGGTGTGGCCCATGGTCTACTATGAGGCGGACGACGCACTCGCTTCCGCCGCCGGCAAGGCAGCGAAGGATGACCTCGTGAGGCAGGTCCTCATCTGCTCACCGGACAAAGATCTGAGTCAGTGCGTCGTGGGCACGCGAGTCGTTCAACTGGACCGCAGGCGCGGCATCTTGCGCGATGAAGCCGGCGTGGTGGCCAAGTTCGGGGTGAAGCCTCAATCGATTCCGGACTACCTGGCTGTGGTGGGCGACAGTGCGGACGGCTTCCCGGGATTGCCTGGATGGAGCCCGAAGGCTGCGGCTCTTACCTTATCTCGGTACGCCCGACTTGAAGACATTCCGAAGGATTGGCGGGAATGGCATCCATCAATCCGGAAGGCCCGCCTGCTGTCCGAATCGCTGTTCAACGCATGGAACAACGCCCTGTTGTTTCGCACCCTTGCGACCCTTCGACTGGACGTGCCCGTTTTTGATACGGTCGAGGAGCTTCGTTGGCAGGGACCGCGCCGGAACTTCGAGGAATACTGCCGGCGCATGAAGTCATCCGACCTGCCTGGCCGCGTCACGTCGGAAAAAGCGATGCGATCCCGGAATGCGTAGATCGCTCTGCACGGCATCGTCGGCATCGAGGTCCACCAGCCCAGCCGGCGAGTCGTTCAGCCCGTACCCGAGGGTCTGGGGCTTCGTGGCCTGGATCGCCTTGTATCCGCCCTCCGCCTGCCACCATGCTTCGTTGCGCTGGAGATAGGCCCGCTCGGCCTCGGACAGCGGCCGCGAACCCGGACCGGTGTAGGTTTCGCCCGAGCCTTCCCCATCGGCTCGAGGTCCCAGCGGTCCCTGGGAAGGAACCGCTGCATCGCCACGCGCGCCCGGTCGCGCGGGTGCGGCGGCAGGAGCGGGGGCGACGGCTTAGTGGCTTCGAGGTACTCCAGGATCGCCGTCGATTCGTACAGCACCCAGCTGCGTATTCCCGTCCTCCGGATCACTAGATACGAGGTGAATGAGCCGGCGCCGAGGGGCAACAAGATCACGTACGCGCCGAGCCGGTCTCTGATCGTGGGAGGCATGGAAGTGGCGACATTCTATCGCACACGTGCGGGAAGGAGCGTGCGGGTTAACGCG
>JBIOWS010000366.1:0-4496 GCA_044868745.1 Candidatus Polarisedimenticolia bacterium | reverse complement strand
TCGCCAGGGCGGTGCGCGAGGCGGGTGGTCGCGCCTTTCTGGTCGGTGGATGGGTAAGGGACCTGGTCGCGCTGCGCCTTTCGGGAGCCGGCCGGCTCCCTTCCGCCGACGAGTTCGACGTGGAGGTGTACGGTCTGCCTCCCGACCGGCTGACACCGGTGCTGGAGCGCTTCGGCGCGGTGAAGCTGGTCGGCGAGTCGTTCGCCGTCTACAAGGTGGTGCCGCCGGACCACGGGGTGGGCGCGCAGGGGGAGAGCGCACCTGTGATCGACGTCAGCCTGCCGCGTCGGGACACCAAAGTCGCCGCCGGGCACCGCGGGTTCGAAGTGGCCGGCGATCCGGGTCTCTCCTTCACGGAGGCGACGCGGCGGCGCGACTTCACCATCAATGCCATGATGCACGACCCGCTCACCGGGGAGGTCATCGATCTCTGGGAGGGGAGGAGTGATCTGCGCCGCCGCCGGCTCCGGGCGGTCGACCCCGCGACCTTTGTCGAGGACAGCCTGCGGGTCCTGCGCGCCGTGCAGTTCGCCGCGCGTCTGGAGTTCGACGTCGACCCGGCCACGATCGATCTGTGTCGGCGGGTCGATCTGGGCGACCTGCCCGCTGAGAGGATCTGGGGGGAGATCGAGAAGCTCCTGCTCAAGGCGGACCGCCCGTCGCTCGGCCTCGAGTGGGCGGACAGGCTCGGGGTGGTGGACCGGCTGTTCCCCGAGCTGAAGGCGCTCAAGGGATGCCCCCAGGAGCCGGAGTGGCATCCCGAGGGGGACGTCTGGGTGCACACGCTCCTGGCCATGGACCGCGCCAGGGCGGAAGCCGCCGATCTGCCCAGGGAGAAGCGGCTCGCGGTGCTACTGGCGGTCCTGTGCCACGACTTCGGGAAGCCGGCAACCACCAGCGTTGTGGAGGGGAGGATCCGTTCGTTCGAGCACGAGGAGGCCGGGATCGAGCCGACCCGAACCTTCCTCGACCGCCTCAACCTGCACTCCCTCGCGGGTTACGACCTGAGGAACCAGGTGATCGAGCTCGTGGCCCACCACCTCACGCCGAGTCACTACTTCAAGAACAGGGACAGGGTCGGCGACGGCGCCTTCCGCCGTTTGGCGCGCAGGCTCGAACCGGAGCTCCTTTACCTGGTGTCGCGCGCCGACTGCCTGGGGCGTACCGGAAGCTTCTCGACCGAGGCCCAGGAATGGTTCATCACCAAGGTGCGAACGCTGGGAGTAGAGAAGAAACCGCCGGAGCCGATCCTCATGGGCCGTCACCTGTTGGAGCTGGGGCTCCAGCCGGGCCCCGCCATCGGTCGGATCACCCGCGCGGTCTACGAGATGCAGCTGGACGGCCAGATCACGGACCTGGACGCCGCGTTGCGCGAGGCGAGGCGCCTGCTCGACCGGGAGCGGCCGCCCTGACGGCGCGGGGCCGGGCCGGTCTGAGCTCCTGGAGCGCCAGGTCGATCCGGGACAGCCCCCCGAGGAGATGATCCGGGTCGTATCCGTACCCGATCCGGAGATGACGGGGCAGACCGAACTGATCCCCGGGGACGATCAGCACGGAGCGTTCCACGCGCAGTTTTTCGGCCAGGCGCCCCGAGGCGATCGGCAGGTCGTACCGGAGGAAGACGATCGCTCCAGCCTGCGGGGGGACGTAGTCGAAAATCTCCTCGTGCCGCCGGATCCACCCCTCAAGGAGCGGCAGGTTCCGGCGGATGATGCCGCGCGTGCGCGCCAGGATCGACTCACGGCGTGCCGGCTCCATGGCGATCCGGGCCAGCCGGTCCGACAGCATGCCGGGGGCGATCGTCGTGTAATCGCGGTACGACCAGATCCGATCGATCCTCGCGGCCGGTCCGATCACCCAGCCGATCCTCAGGCCAGGCATGCCAAACGCCTTGGACAGCCCCGAGGTGACCAACACCCTGCCGTAGCGACCCCAGAAGGTGGGCGAGGTCCGCCCGGAGACCTCGGCGCCGCGGTAGATCTCGTCGGCCACGATCCACGCGCCGGCCTTGCGCGCCACGCGGACTACCTCGTCCATCTCCTCTTCCGACAGGACCGCGCCGGTCGGGTTGTTCGGATTGGTGACCAGAATCACGCGGGTCTTCCTGGACACCGAGCGGGCGAGCCCGTCGACGTCCAGCGCCCAGCGCCGGCCGGAGCCGTCGCGATGCGGGATCAGCCGGAACGCATCCGCGCGTCCCGCGAAGGCGCGCGACAGGCCCCAGGTCTGGAGGTAGTTGGGGATCATGTAGGCGACGCGATCACCCTTCTCGAGGAGCGACCAGAAGGTGGCGTAGTTGGCCTCCGACCCGCCGTTGGTGACCAGCACGTTGTCCCGCGCGGCTCCGTCGTAGAACAGGGCGATCCGTTCCCGAAGCTCTTCGGTGCCGTTGGACTGCGAGTAGCCCAGCGCGGTGCCGAGGAACTCGCCCGGGCCGCCGGACTCCTCCAGGAGATCCAGCAGGCGCATCGGCTGCACCCCGCTTTCCGACAGGTTGTAGTCGACGTAGTTCTCGTATCTGGACTGCATCCTCTCCATGCGGAACGGCTCGATGCGCAAGTGATCCTCCCGGGTGGCGTGGCAGAATACCAGACGCTCCGACCCCTGTAAAGCGCTCGCCACAGGCGCGTTTCGCGCCATGGTGCGTTCGGTGGCGCCGCGCCTCGGGGGGTGTTAGGCTGTCGCCATGGGCAAAGCCGTGCTGGTCCTTCGGGAGCCCGAGATCCGCCGCCTTCTCGATCCCGCCTCGTGCCTGCAGGCGGTGGAGGAGGCGTTCACGGCCTACGCCACCGGAGGCGCCGAGCTCCCGCCCGTGATCAACCTGGACGTACCCGAGAGCCGCGGCGAGATCCACGTCAAGGCGGGACACCTGCGGGGCGGCGCCCATTACGCGGTCAAAATCGCCTCCGGCTTCTACGACAACCCGGGCCGCGGCCTGCCGCAGAACGACGGGATGGTGCTGGTCTTCGACGCCCGGACCGGCCAGCCGGCCGCCCTGCTACTCGACAACGGTTTCATCACTGAACAACGCACCGGCGCGGCAGGGGCGGTCGCTGCGAAGCACCTGGCGCGCCGCGAGGCCCGGGTGGTCGGCGTGCTCGGGTGCGGATCCCAGGCGCGCTTCCAGCTCGAGGCGCTGGCCCTGGTCCGGCCGTTCCGCGAGGCGCGCATCTACGGCCGGCGGGGAGACCGGGCCCGTGCATGCGCCGAGGAGATGGCGCTCCGCCCGGGAATCCCGGAGGGATGCCGGTTCATACCGGTCGGATCGGCGCGCGAAGCGGTCGAAGGAGCCGACATCATCGTCACCGTCACGTCGAGCCGCGAGCCGCTGGTGCGCGCCGGGTGGATCGCCCCTGGAACGCACATCACCGCCGTCGGCTCGGACGGGCCGGACAAGCAGGAGCTTCACCCCGACGTCCTGGCGCGCGCCGATCTGCTCGTGGCCGACAGCCGGGCGCAGTGTCTCCGCCTCGGCGAGATCCACCACGCGGTCGCCTCAGGCGCGATCGCGGAATCCAAGGTGACGGCCGAACTCGGCGAGATCACGGCCGGCCTCCGGCCAGGCCGCCGGAGCGACACCGAGATCAGTGTCTGCGATCTGACGGGGGTCGGTGTGCAGGACGTCGCCGCGGCGGCCGTCGTGCTCGCCAGAGCCCGGGCCGGCGCCTGCGGTGAGCGCCTGCCGATCTGATCGGCCCGGTCGCTCGCATGCAGGCTCCGGCATGGGCTGGGGTCGAAGTGTATAATGTCGCGTCGATGGCCGCAGAGACCGCGTTCGAGTACACCGTCCGGACCCGCCAGAAGACCGATGAGACATACACCATCGTGGTCGAGAAGGCGCCGGGGCACTGGATCGCGGAGATCAGGCTCCCGGACGGCTCCTTCTGGACGATGAACCGCTTCGATCCCAGAGCGCCGGCCCTCCCCAAGCAGTGGGTCGGCGCCACCGCCGCGGCGGCGGCCGACTACGCCGCGCGCATCCTCACCAACTACTTCGCCAACGAAGGAATGGAGGTGGTGCGTCGCGCGTACCTGCTGGACGCGAAGCCTTGAGCCGAGGGGGCCGACTCGACGCCGCGCCCTGACCGCGTCAGGTCCACCCGATCGCATGGCACTGCGAGCCCCATCGAGCCTCACCCTCAACGAGCGCATGATTCTTGGCTGGGGAAAGCTGCGTCGTTTCTACCTGGCCCACTTCCGGCCGGGCTACGTGCGCGAGAGCCTGGCACGCCGGGTCGGAGAGTGCCACCGTACCGGCGCCTGCTGCCACCTGCTGTTCACCTGTCCTTTGCTCGACAGGAAAGCGGAGCCGGTCCGCTGCACCATCCACGAGATCAAGCCCAGGGTCTGCCGGCTGTTCCCGATCGACGAGCGCGACCTGCGCGACCGCGACATCATCTCGCCCGACACTCCGTGCGGCTTCAGCTTCGTTCCCCGCGTGGAGTTCCTCGCCCGCGGCGCCGTCGCGATCCGCGATGCCGAATCCCGAGTCCGCG
>JBIOWS010000365.1:0-2763 GCA_044868745.1 Candidatus Polarisedimenticolia bacterium | reverse complement strand
AGCCTCCTTTCCGGCTGGGGACCTTGTCAGCCCCTCACCGTGACGGGAGGCTCTCCCGTGTCAACAACCTTCGTGGGAACTACAGCTAGTCGCTTGCTGAGGCTCCAATAACGACGACCTCACCTGGCCCGGTACGAACCGTCCACATGCAGGATCCCCACCAGTTCCACTCGAAGTATGGGGACCAGGCGTCTTCTGGGTACCACCCCGATTCGAACTTCCAGATCTGCGTCTCCGCGTCCGGACGCTTCAGCAAACGGTATCGATCGCAAAAAAGAGATCCTAAGCGGCTCGCGGCAACACCGTGATGTCGTACGGAGGGTAGAGGAAGGCGCCCCCGTAACCCGACTGGCCAACGCGCTCGATGTCGACGGGTTCATCCGGATCGTTGGGACCTGGAGACCGCCTCCGGACTACGCACAGGCCCCGGGCCGTGAACAGAACGACTCGGCGCAGGATCTCGCTATCGCCCAGATCCTCGTCGGAGGTCACGATGGCATAGTCGAGAACCACGCCAACCGCTCGTGCTCGAAGGAGAAGGTCGCGGTCCTCGCCAGGGTCCACGAATTCCAAGCAGACTCCTCTTTGCCTTAGCGGGCTTCGATCTTCTCATGCCGGATCGGCTCGTCGGTGGCGCTCTCCGAAACGCCTCAAGCGGACGTGCGAATCTCATCGCGACGACGTACGCGCCTCTCGAACGTAGCCCCCCCAGGCGTCGGGGCGCGTTCGAACCCACTTCCGCGCGTTCTGCAGGCGCTACGCGATGGCCTGGATCCTCCTTGTGACGGCGGCGGCGTTCGCAGTTCAATTAGCGTCCGAGCGGAGTGTCGGCGAATCAAGGATCGCAGCCGCAGTAGGGTAACCAAGTGACCTGGTACTCACCCGAGGACGCCGCTGAGCGAGCGGGGGTCGACCCCTACTACCTCGTTCGACTGGTGGATCTCGGCATCCTTTCCCCCGAGGAGCCGGATCGTTTCTCGCCGGGCGACGTGCGGCGCGTGCTGATGGCCAAGTCGCTCGAGGATGCCGGGATCCCGCTCGAAGGTGTGGCCGCGGCCATCCAGCGCGGTGCCCTATCGCTCGCCTTCTTCGACGCGGCCAGCTACGAGAGGTTCGCCGCCCACGCCGCCGAGACGTTCCGGCAGGTCAGCGACCGGACGGGGATCGCGCTCGAGCTGTTGATGGGCATCCGCGAAGCGATCGGCATGGCTGAACCGTCGCCCGATGACCGACTTCGCGAGGACGAGATGGCGATCGTGCCGTTCATCGAGCTCCAGGTCGCCGAGGGATTCCGGCCGGCCGGCATCGAGCGTCTGCTCCGCGTCCAGGGGGACAGCACCCGTCGGATAGCCGAACAGGAGGCGGCCTGGTGGAACTCCGAGGTGATCGGGCCAGCCATGGCTGCAGGAAAGGGCCCGGAGGAGATCGGGAACGCTAACCTCGCCGATCGGAGTGCCCCACTTTCGGAGCAAGCCGTCCTGGCCATGTATCACGCGCAGCAGGCGCGCGCCTGGACCGCCAACCTCATCGAAGGCTTCGAGGCGCTGATGGCGCAGGCGGGGATCCACAGCCGCCTGGAGCGACTACCGACAATCTGCTTCCTTGACATCGCCGGCTACACGCGGCTGACGCAGGAACGCGGCGACGATGCGGCCGCTGACCTGGCTTCGACGGTCGCGCGACTGGTGAAGCGCAGCTCCGTGCAGCACGGCGGCAAGCCCATCAAGTGGCTGGGCGAAGGCGTGATGTTCTACTTCGGCGACCCCGGCCCCGGTGTGCTTCCCGCCCTCGAGATGGTGGACGGGCTGGCGGCCGCCGGGCTGCCCCCAGCCCACGTCGGGTTGCACGCGGGGCCAGTGCTCTTCCAGGAGGGCGATTACTTCGACCAGACCGTGAACCTCGCTGCGCGCATCGCCGACTTTGCGCGGCCCGGCGAGGTGCTGGTCAGCCAGTCAGTGGCCGACGCCTCTCAGGAGAAGGTCATCGCGTTCGCGGATATCGGTCCGGTGGAGCTCAAAGGCGTATCCGGAACAGTGCACCTGCTACGGGCCTACCTCGCCTGACGATCGCTCCCGCCCCCCTCTCCCCTTCCCGATGTGCGCTGACGGCGTCACCCTGACGTCGGTTCGGGTGCGTCGCACCCGCTGGCAAGGCAACCGACCTCCGTGCCCATAATGAGGTGCCTACCTCGGCACGTCAGAGTAAATTTCTGCGGAGGCGGCGTGATTCGAACACGCGAGGGGCGGTTTAGGCCCCTAACCGCTTTCGAGGCGGTCCCGTTCGTCCACTCCGGCACGCCTCCGCCGGGAGTCTAGCAACCGTCCGGCAGGACAATTCCCGGTGCCGGATGGTTGGATGAGTTCCTGCGATGGCGAAGCGGAAGCGATCCACGCGCACAGCCCCAAGGCCGAAGCCCACGGGATCGGGACCGGCCACCGATGGACCGGCCACCAAGGCCGAGCGAAGGAACCAGGCTCGGCAGGAACGCCACGCCCTCCAGCGGAAGATGGAGCGAAGGCGACGCCTGCGCGGCCTGACCACTCGGGTGGTGGTCGTCCTCGCGGTGCTCGGGGTGGCAGGAGGGGTCCTGCTCCTCACCCGGTCCCGCTCCCCCAAGACCGGCCCGGTCGAAGTCTCCGGCGCCCCGTCGGTGCATGCGGCCACCCTGCCCGGCATCCTGACGGGGCCGGCCCCGTGGCCGGCCAACACCGAGGACCTGGAGGCTCGCCTGTCGGCGATCGGCCTGCCCGCGCTGTCCGCGGA
>JBIOWS010000364.1:0-3655 GCA_044868745.1 Candidatus Polarisedimenticolia bacterium | reverse complement strand
ATCGCCACGCGCTGCTGCTGCCCGCCCGAGAGCTGGGAGGGCTGGTGCCGCTCGCGCCCGGCGAGCCCGACGCGTGCCAGGGCCTGCCGGGCCCGCTCTTGGCGCCAGTGCGCGCGCAGGACGGCTTCGCCGTACAGCAGCGGCAGCTCGACGTTCTCGAGCGCCGAGGTGCGCGGCAGGAGGTTGAACGACTGGAACACGAAGCCGAGCCGGGCGTTGCGGACCCCGGCCCGGTCGTTGGGGCCGAGGGACGAGACATCGACGCCGTCGAGCAGATACCGCCCCGACGTCGGTCTGTCGAGGCAGCCCAGGATGTTCATCAGGGTCGATTTTCCGGACCCGGAAGGACCCATGACGGCCACGAACTCGCCGCGTTCGATCGACAGGCTCACGCCATCGAGGGCCCGCACCCCGACTTCGTCCATGCGGTAGATCCGGACCAGGTCGCGGATCTCGATGATCGGTCCGCTCAGAAGAACCTCGGCCCGGGCGGTCTCGGTCTCTGCTCGACCTTCGAGGTGACGACGCCGGCCACCACCCTGTCGCCAGGCTGAAGAGAGCCGCTCAGGACGGCGGTGTACCGCCCGTCGGAAATCCCGGTGCGGATGGAGACGCGTCGGAGCCGCTCGCGCCGGTCCAGGAGGTAGACCGACTGCTCGCGGCCCGGGCCGACCCCGGGGGTCACCGGCGCACCGCCGAGCGACTGGATGGCGTCGGCCAGGGCTCCTCCCTGTCCCCTCCGCGCCGCGCGCCCTTCGACCCCTTCCGTGCGCACCTCTCCCCGCCCGTTTGGGGCCCCGCCTCCGCGGGAGCCGCCGTCCTCGGAGGGCTCCGGTCCCCCGGTCGGCCGGAAGCGCAGCGCGGCGTTCGGGACGCGCAGGACATCGTGCACGCGGTCCACTTCGATGCTGACGTCGGCCGTCATCTTCGGCCTCAGCTTCTCCTCTCGGTTTTCCACCTGGAGGATGACGGGATAGGTGATGAC
Organism: Candidatus Polarisedimenticolia bacterium; assembly: GCA_044868745.1. GTDB lineage: Bacteria > Acidobacteriota > Polarisedimenticolia > Gp22-AA2 > Gp22-AA2 > JBIOWS01. The sequence goes on along the minus strand of JBIOWS010000364.1, from coordinate 2,670 downwards.
GTTCTGGTTGACCGTCGCGTTCAGGCGGATCTGCGTGATGGCGCCGCGGAACTCTTCCTCCGGGTAGGCATCCACGCTGAAGCGGGCGTTCTGGCCGACCTTGATCCGCCCGATGTCGGACTGGTCGACATCGGCCTGCACCTGCATCTTCGTGAGGTCCTGGGCGATGGTGAACAGGGTGGGCGCCTGGAAGGAGGCGGCGACCGTCTGCCCGACGTCGTACTGCCGGTCGACGATCACACCCTCGATCGGCGAAAGAATCTTCGTGTACTCGAGATCGGTCTCGGCCTGCCGCAGCGCCGCGCGCGCTTGGGCCACCTGGGCCTTCGCGGCATCGTAGTTCGCCTGCGCCAGGTCGAAGTCCGCCTGGGCGGTCAGCTTCTCGCTCAACAGCTGCTCCTGCCGCCGGAACTGGATCTCGGCGTTGCGCATCTGCACCTCGACCTGGGCCAGGTCGGCACGGCGTTGCTCGACTCGGGCCTCGAACGGGGTCGGATCGAGCTCGGCGAGGAGCTGGCCCTTGCGGACCGGACTGTTGAAGTCGGCGTGGAGGCGGGCGATGATGCCGGAGACTTGGCTCCCCACCTGCACGGTCGTGACGGCGGAGAGCGTGCCGGTGGCCGTGACCGTCATGATCACGTCCCCGCGATCGACCGCCTCGGTGCGGAACTGCTCCGGGCCGGCCTCCCCTCCGTCCCGCAGCAGGACCAGAGCGGCGACGGCAACCGCGACGACCACCGCCATCCAGATGAGAGCCTTCTTCATCGCGCGCCCCCGCGCCCAGACACGGCTATTCTGCAGCATTGGCCGAACGGGTACCAGTCAGGGCCGCGGGCTGCCAGGCGCCTGACGATTTTACCGGCCGCGCGGGGGTCCGGATGATCAGTTTTGGTGCACGCCGGCACCCGCGGTCGTCCCCGGACAGGGCGTGACAAGCGAACGCTGGCGATTCGGTGTCGCAGGCATCATATTTAGTACACCCCGCATGATCGCTGAGGGCGATTGTCCGGCCTTTCGAAGGCCGAGGTGTCGCACGGAGCAGGTCCAGGCAGAGGAGCCATGATCAGACCGCACGCATCACACGACCCGGCGTTCAGGATCCTCGCCCTCGACGGCGGCGGTATCCGGGGGATCTTCACAGCTTCGTTCCTGACGACCCTCGAGGACCTGTCGGGCCGCAGGATCGCCGACCACTTCGATCTGATCGTCGGGACCTCCACCGGAGGGATCATCGGGCTGGCCCTCGCCTTCGGCGTCCCGGCGCGGCGCATTCTCGATCTCTACCTCGAGATCGGCCGGCGGGTCTTCAGCCGGCCGCGCCGGCTCGGGATGCTGTTCCGCCCGAAGTATCACAACGCCGCGCTCGTCCGGGTGTTGCGCGAGATCTTCGGCGAACGGGTCATCAACGAGGTCACGACGCCGGTCTGCATCATGAGCTACGAGCTGACCAACTCCTACCCCCGCGTCTGGAAGGACGACCATGCGGAGGATTCCCTGGACGGCGGAGAGACGCCGGCCTGGAAGATCGCCCTCGCCACCTCCTCGGCTCCGGTGTACTTCCCCGGTGCGCGGGTCGCCACTGCCGACAGTCACGTGGACGGAGGGCTGTTCGCCAACAATCCGGTCCTGATCGGTCTGACCGAGGCGGCCAAGTACTTCCACCAGCCCCTGCACTGGATCCGGATCCTCTCGGTGGGCGCGGGGGATAGGGCGGAGCGGATCCCCTACGAGAAGGCGAGCCGCATGGGCGTCTGGAAGTGGAAGACGGCGATGTACGAGCACATGCTGATCGCCCAGGCGCGCGTGGCGCACGAAATCGCCCGACGGCTGCTCGCCCCGGGTCAGTACGAGCGGATCAACGTTCCGCTCGAGCACCCCTACCCCTTCGACGACTACGACGCCGCGCGGACTCTCATCGAGCCGGGGGCGCAGGCGGCGCGCACCCGCTTCCTCGATCTCGAGCGGAGATTTCTCTTCGCCCCCGCCACGCTCGGGCGCGCACAGAAGACGGCCGTTGGCGCCGCCGCGCACCGGCGGCCGGCGGAACGGGCGAGCCGCGACACGCGCTCCTAGGGCGCCGGGGCGAGCGCCCCGATCTCGCCTCCCGCGTGGGCGCGGTCATAGAGGCGGGAGATTCGCGAAGGCCTCACCGATCGGCAGACGACTCGGGACTCATACGCCGGTCCCCGGCTCGCAGATCCCGTTCATACAGACCTCGTTGGGCAGACATCGGCTCCGGCAGGTCGAGTCGATGCAGTCCTCGCACGCGTTCGGATCGCATCGGCTGCGGCAGACACCCCCCACGCAGCGCTGGCACGGACCACACGTATCCAGACAACCCTGGGGGGTGCAGGTCTGACACACGGGGTCGCAGAACGGCTGACAGGAGCCGGATTGACAGCTCAAGCACTGGCCGCGATCGCAGGCGTCCAGGCAGACGCCGTCGAGGCACGTCTGGCAGGTGTCACAGAAGCTCACACAGGTCCCGCCGCCCCCGCACATGAGGCACTGACTCTCGTCGCACGTGCTTTGGCAGACGCCGTTGACGCACGCCTGGCACTGGTTCGGGTTGCAACTCTGGCAGGTCCCGTTGGCACATATCTGGCAGGGACCGCACCTGCTTTGGCACGTCCCGCTGAGGCAATCGTCGCATGCTCCGCATCGGCTCCT
>JBIOWS010000363.1:0-11746 GCA_044868745.1 Candidatus Polarisedimenticolia bacterium | reverse complement strand
GTCTTGATCATCGAGGAGCTGGCCCGTGTCGACGGCTCAATCGGACTATCTGTGGCAGCCCACAACTCCCTGTGCGCCAACCATATCTACATCGCCGGAGATGCTACTCAAAAGCGCCGGTACCTGATCCCGCTCGCGAAGGGGGAGAAAATAGGGGCCTGGAGCCTGACCGAGCCGACCGCCGGCAGCGACGCCTCCGGAACGCGATCAATTGCCGTCAGAGAAGGCGAGTCCTGGGTCCTTAACGGCACCAAGACTTTCGCCACGCATGGTTCGGTGGGCGACATCGCGGTGGTGTTCGCCGTGACCAACAAGAGCAAGGGCAAGCACGGCATCTCAGCCTTCATCCTTGAAAGGGGAATGCGGGGGTTCCGTTCCGGCAAGAAGGAAAACAAGATGGGCTGCCGCGCCTCGGACACGGCCGAACTAGTGATGGAGGACTGTCGCGTCCCCGATACGCAGCGCCTGGGGGGTGAAGGGGAGGGATTCATCGACGCCTTGCGGGTCCTCGACGGTGGAAGGATAGGGATCGGAGCCCTGGCCGTCGGTATCGCGCAGGGCGCCCTGGAGCAGTCGATCGCATACGCCGCCTCGCGGCGGCAATTCGACCAGCCGATCGCCAATTTCCAGGCGGTCCAGTGGATGCTGGCCGATTCTGCCCTCGAAGTTGACGCAGCGCGGTTGCTGGTCCAGCGGGCGGCGCTCCTCAAGAGCGCGGGACAGGAGGTCACGGTGGCTTCGGCGATGGCCAAGCTGTACGCCTCCGAGATGGCGGTACGTGTAACCAATCGCGCTGTCCAGATCCACGGAGGCTACGGCTACATCAAGGAGTACCCGGTCGAACGTGCGTACCGGGACGCCAAGATTACGACCATTGGCGAAGGGACCTCGGAGATTCAGCGTCTGGTCATCGCCCGGCGCCTTCTGGACCTGGCCCGGGAACCGAGTCCGTGAAGGATTTGGCTGATTCAGTCGAGGCCGGAGACCCGGTCGCCTTGGCGAGAGCGATCACGCTTGTCGAAGAGGAATCCCCGAAGGGCGAGGAGGTCCTCGCCGAGGTTTTCCCCAGGACGGGCCGGGCGTCGGTCGTCGGCATCACTGGCCCGCCCGGAGTCGGCAAAAGCACTCTTCTCAACGGTCTCATCGCCCTGTACCGATCGCGCGGCAGGACGCTCGGGGTCATCGCGGTCGATCCCAGCAGCGCATTCAGCGGTGGCGCCATTCTTGGCGATCGGATCCGCATGCAGCAACACACGCTGGACTCCCACGTATTCATTCGCTCGATGGCCACGCGCGGACACTTCGGAGGGCTGAGTCGCGCCAGCCGCGACGCCGTCGATCTGATGGATGCATCGGGGCGCGATCCGATCCTGATCGAAACTGTCGGCGTGGGACAAGATGAGGTCGATGTCGTGCGCGTCGCCGACACGGTCCTGGTGGTGTTGTCCCCGGGGCAGGGGGACGACATCCAGGCGATCAAGGCAGGGATCCTCGAGATTGCGGATCTGTTCGTGATCAACAAGGCGGACCATCCGGCCGCCGATCGCCTGGCCTCGGACCTCGAGTCGATGCTGGGGCTGGCGGAGCCCGGAGACTGGCCCCCCCCGATCGTGAAGAGCGTGGCGACCGAGGGGACGGGAGTGGAAGCGATCGCCGACGCGATCGACCGGCACCAGCGGTTTCTGCGTCAGGGGGGGGCGCTGGCCGCCCGACGCCGCACCGGGCTGTCATCCCGTTTCCTGGAAATCCTGCGCGACCGCCTGCTGTCCCGAATCGTCTCGGACGATCTCGGCCAGGAGGAGTTCGAAGACTACCAGGACCGACTGGAGGCGCGCCGCGTTGATCCTTACAGCGCCGCCCGCGAGGTACTGGCGCGTCATACCTCCCCCGAACGCCGGGAGCCCGCCACGGTGCTGCACCACGTCGGCATCGCGGTCCGACGCATCGAGGATCGAATCGCCCTCTACCGCGACCTGCTGGGGCTCGAGCACGCTGGCGTCGAGCCGGTACCCGGGGAAGCGGTGCGCGTCGCGTTCCTCTCCGCCGGACAGTCGCGGATCGAACTCGTCGAGCCGCTTTCGGCGGAATCCCCGGTTGCCCGCTTCCTTGAGACGCGCGGAGAAGGGATCCATCACGTTTGCTTTGAGGTCAGGGACCTGCGTGGTGCCATCGACCGGCTCGAGAAGGGTGGGCTGCGTCTTGCGGGCGAGTCGGGCCGGGCGGGTGCCGGCGGCTCCCGCATCGCGTTCATCCACCCTCGTAGTGCCGCTGGGGTCCTCATCGAGCTGCGGCAGAAGGCGAGACCGCGCAGAAAGCCCCAGCGAGACCGCGCACACGGGGGAAAGGTCGTCCGGGAGCCGGACCGATGAGCGGGCCCGGGTCGGTGTCGCCGGACTCCCGGACCGATTCCTCCCTCTCCCCGCGCAGTGTCGTCATCGCGTACCTCCAGAACCCGCGGGAGCGATTCTGGGGCGTGATCCGCTCCCTGGACGCAACCGGAATCGTCCTTCATGGAATCGCGCTGGATTCGTTCGACGACAGGCTGCGCCAGGTCGCCGAGGGTGGAGAAGGGCTCAGCTTGTCCACGGTCTTCTTCCCACTGCTCAGGGTCGAAAAGGTTCTGGTGGATTCGGGCAGCGGCCCCGTGCCTTCGCTCTGTGAAAGATTCGAAACACGCCTCGGCCGGCCCCTCCTCGACTACCTCGGGATCTGACGGCCCGTCGCAAGGCGACCGGTCTCAGCGGGCTCCGGGACTGGCCGGAGAGCGCACGGTTGAGGCGACCACCCGATCCCGTCCCTTCTGCTTGGCGGTGTAGAGTGCCTGATCGGCTTTCTCGACAAGTCCCTGGACCGTCCCCGGATAGTCTGCAGGGTAGGCGGCAATGCCGATGCTGACGGTCGCTCGCAGCACGTCGTCCCCGGAACGTACGTCGAGGTTGGCGACACGGACACGGATCCGCTCTGCGATCGTCATCGCCCCGTCCAGATCGGTCTCCGGAAGCAGCACGCAGAACTCCTCGCCGCCGTATCTGCAGGGAACGTCCGCCGCGCGCATCGTCTCGCGAATCGCCTCTCCGACACGCTGCAGGTAACGGTCCCCGCCGAGGTGACCCATCCGGTCATTGATCTCCTTGAACCGGTCCAGGTCCATCATGAGGACGGTGAAGGTGCTGCCGTAGCGCCGGGCCCGCACCTGCTCTTCCTCGAGCTTGCGGAAGAAGAAATCGCGCAGATACAGGCCGGTCAATTGATCGACCGTGGCCAGCTGAAAATTGCGGGCGTTTTCGAGCGCCACGGCCGCCTGCTGAGCGATGGTCGTGAATACCGACAGGTGATCGACCGTGTACGCGCCCGGCCGCGGGCTTTCCACGCACAGGACCCCGATGGCCTCCCCGCTGAAGACCAACGGGGTGGCCATGATGGAGCGGATCCCCGGATTGAGGATCACGGGGGAGCAGTGGATCGAATCACGGTCGACCACGAGGTCGGAGACCAGGAGTGGGCGGCGGGCCTCGACCACCCAGCTGGTGAAATCCTTTCCCAGGTGCCGTTCCTGGCGGGGCTCGACGATGCCCTCGCGTGCCAGGTACTCCATATAGGTCTCCTGCGGCGCTCGGTGAAAGATCGATAGGAACAGGTGCGGTGCGTCGAGGATGCGCTGCACGTGCTTGCTCACCTGCGCAAACACCACCTCGGGATCGAGGCTCGTGCTGATCTCTCGCCCGATCGTATTGAGGATGCGCAGTTCGCGGGAGCGGTGCTGGAGCTGTTCGTTCGCCTCGCTCACCTCGGTACGCGCCTGGTTCAGCTTCTTCAGCAGGCCGCTCGCCAGCAGGATCGTCGCCGCCATCGGCACAAACCCCCAGATCCCCGATCCGGCGTACAGGAGCGCCAGACCGAGGCACAGCGGGATCGTGAACACCTCCAGGGAGGGGATCAAGCGCAGGTAGGACAGCAAGGTCGGTAGCACCGCCTCACCCTTGAGCAACATGGCGGCGAGCATCACCGAGATGTTCGTGAGGCTGTAGGCCACGAAGAGAGCTACGACCGAGAGGACGGTCCCCCAGGTGAGGGTGCGAAACTGCCAATAGGGTGCCAGACGGATCGACAACCACTCGCCGACGGCGGCGGCCATGACCAACCCGCCGATGTTCAGGCTGAGGACGAGCAACAGGGGGTTTTGACGGGCCCGGGTGTCCCGGGAGCGCAGGTGGCAGCCGAGAGCCGCTCCTCCGAAGGCGACCGTGACCGGCAGGGGCTTCGGCAGGACGCAGAGGGCGGTCATGAGGTAGGCCATGTCGAGAGAGATCGACAGGCTCGAGCGCGGCAGGAGCGAAAAGCTGAAATACCATGCGAAACCGATGAACAGCGAGAAGGTGACGACCGGCAGGATTTCCTGGCGGAGCAGGTCGCGGGCTGCATAAACATGCAGGGCCGTCATGGCGGTCCCGCCGAGTCCGAGGATGTAAGCGTAGAGACGGAAGCGCCGCTCTCTCTTGTCCCTGGCTTGGAGCGTCGCCACTTTCTCTGCCACAGCCAAATCGCCCGCGACCGACACACGTCCCCCTAAGTACTTGTGCCAATTAAATGTAGGTGGCGGACGGCGGGCGCGCAAGGCGGCGATTGACAAGCCTCTTCCCACCCCCTAAGATCAGGCTGGTCTGCCCGGAAATCGGCCCCCTAGCCCGATATTGGAAGGAGCGATGCTTGACCCCCGGCCGCGAGGACAGACTCATCCTGACCCTTCCCTCGGACCCACGTCTGGCCCCCCTGACACGGCTCGTGACCTTGCACTTCCTCCGCCAGAACGGAGTGGGCGTGGTGAAGGCGCGCATAGGGGCGCGCACCGTTGAGAAACGCTGTCGGGCCTCCCTGCGCACCGCCCGCCGGACGGCCAGTGCCCTGGTCCTGGTCCTGACGGCCGGGGCGCGCGCCGTTGAGGCGAGCGATCGCTCCGGAACCAGGGGTCACGGGAGCCGCATCCTCAGGCTTGAACGCCCTGGCCCCGTCTGAGCCCGGAGATGATCACCAGCGGCAACGCTCGCCGGCAGCAGCCCGAGCCTTCGATACGCATCGCCCTCGCCCTGGGCGCGGGAGGGGCGCGTGGCGTGGCTCTCGCGGCGGTCCTGCGGCGACTGCGAGCGGAGCGGATTCCGATCGATGCCATCGTGGGGTGCAGCGTCGGTGGAATCGTGGGCGCCATGTACGCTGCGGTGGGTATGGAGCCGGACGAGATGATCGAGGCGGCGCGGCTCCTCACGCCGACGACGCTCCTCAACTACGCACTGTCGCGTTGGCGTCTGCCGTTCGTCTCGCGGGCGGCGCTCCGGCGTTCGGGGGCGATCCCTCGCCTCCTTCGCCGCCTCGACGAAGCCTCTTTCGAAACGCTGCACCACGGCGTGCAACGCCTCGGCATCCTGACCTTCGACCTCCTGCGACGCGAGGAGGTTCTGCTGCAGGGAGGACCGGGACTCCCAGCCCCGCTCACGGTGGCGATGGCGGTCAAGGCGTCCGCGGCAATTCCAGGTCTGTTCCCGCCATTGAGGGCCACGCTCCCGGGAAGGCGTTGCTTCCTGGCGGATCCAGGATGGTTCACAGCGGTGCCGGTGGAGCGCTCGTTTGCGGCTCCGATCGGGGCTCACCGGGTGATCGCCGTCGACCTGTCTCTGTTGATCTGCCTGCGGCAGAGACCTGGCGCCTACTGGCGCCACCTGCAGGGGATCTGCGCCGATCGGCTGATCGTGCTGCGCCCCGAGGTCCGCGGCTCCGGCACGATCATCTCGCACCGGGGTGACCCGGCGCGCCTGGTCGCCGCCGGCGAAGCGGCCGTGTCGGGAGAAGCACTGGCGAGGCTGCGCTGCTGGGCCGGCCTGCAAGCCCCACGGGAGGCCGGGTTTTCTTGACACCCCCAGGGCCGGGTGCTAGCATGCGCACCCTTTCGGGGAGCGGGGTATGGGCCCACTCGGCGTGATCGGGGGGAGCGGTCTGTACCGCATGGCCGGCCTCGAGGGGGCGCGCGAAGAGCGCGTACCGACCCCCTTCGGGGATCCGTCCGATCAGTATCTCCTCGGCAGAATCGACGGTCACGAAATCGCCTTCCTGGCGCGCCACGGGCGGGGCCACAGCTTGCTGCCGTCCGAAATCAACTTCCGGGCCAACATTTACGGGTTCAAGGCGCTCGGCGTGGGGCGACTGGTCTCGGTCAGCGCGGTGGGGAGCATGCAGGAAAGCCTGCGGCCGCTCGACGTGGTCATCCCGGACCAGTTCATCGACTGGACACGCCACCGCCCCTCGACTTTTTTCGGCTCCGGGATCGTCGCCCATGTTTCGATCGCGGACCCCGTGTGCGCCGTTCTGTCGGCTGCACTGGCGGATGCGGGGGCAGCGTGCGGTGCGCGCCTGCACCGGGGCGCCACCTACCTTTGCATCGAAGGACCGCAATTCTCCACACGTGGGGAATCGCTCCTCTACCGCTCCTTCGGAGTCGACGTGATCGGCATGACCAACGTGCAGGAGGTGAAGCTGGCGCGTGAGGCGGAAATCTGCTACGCCACGCTCGCCATGGTGACCGACTACGACTGCTGGCGCGAAGCGGGGGAGGCCGTGAGAGTCGAAGAGGTGGTCGCGCGCCTCAACGACAACGCGCGTATGGCGCAGTCGATCCTGGCGGCGATCCCCGCGCGCCTGCCGGCCGAGCGCTCCTGCCCGTGCGCCCGGGCTCTGGCCGGTGCAATCCTCACCGAGCGGGGCCGGATTCCGCCCCAGGCGCGCGAGCGGCTCCGGCTGCTGACCGGCAGGTACCTGGACTGACGGATGCCCCTGCTGGTGGTTGGATCGGTTGCCTTCGACTCCGTCAGGACGCCCTACGGAGAGGCACACGATGTCCTGGGCGGGTCGGCCATTTACTGCGCCGTGGCCGCCTCCTACTTTACATCGGTCCGCATCGTGGCCGTGGTCGGGGAGGATTTCGGTGAGGAGCCGCTACGCCTTCTCGAGGAACGCCGGATCGACGTCTCGGGTCTCGAGGTGCGTCGAGGGAAGACCTTCCGGTGGGAAGGGCAGTATTCCGATGATCTGAACGATCGAACCACGCTGGCCACGCACCTGAATGTGTTCGAATCATTCGAGCCGAAGATCCAAAACCAGGACGTTGGTGTTCCGCACCTGTTCCTGGGGAACATCGACCCCGACCTGCAGCGGCAGGTCTTGCGCCGCGTCAGGCCGCGCTTCGTCGCCTGCGATACGATGAATTTCTGGATCTCGGCGAAAACCGATTCGCTCAAGCGGCTGCTGGCCGAGGTGGACGGTCTGGTCATCAACGATGCCGAGGCCCGTATGCTGGCGGGCGAGCTCAACACGGTGGTCGCCGCGCGCCGCCTGATGTCGTTCGGCTTGAAGTTCCTCGTGATCAAACGCGGTGAGTACGGAGCGGCATTGTTCTCCGGCGGTCACTATTTTGCCGTCCCAGCCTATCCGGTCGAGCGACCGCTCGATCCCACCGGCGCGGGTGACAGTTTCGCGGGCGGATTTGTCGGGCACCTCTCCCGCCTGGGGGAGTCGACCGACCGCGCCCTGCGCGAGGCGATGATCTATGGCAGCGTGATGGCCTCGTTCTGCGTGGAGGACTTCAGCCTGCGGCGGCTCAGGGCACTCACCGAGGAGACGATCGAGACGCGCTCACGCGACCTCAAGGAATTCATCAGCATGGACCGGCCGGCGGATCGGAGATGAGCCGCGCCCCGCTCGATCCGCCTCCGCGTCGGACGCGGAGACTAGCCCTCCTCCTGCCCGCATTCTTCGCCCCCATCGCGGTCCTCCTTGCGGCGGCCGCCGGAGGCCGCGCCTCACTCCCGATCCTGGCGACGGGGGCGCTCTACCCGAGCATGGCGCACCTGATGCTGCGGGGCAGGCGCTCAGCAGCCCTGACCGCGACACTGCTCTGGGCCGCGTCTCTCTCGGCATCCGTCGTCGTCCTGACCGCTCGTGACCCAGGCGGTGCTGGGGAGGTGATCCTTCGAGGACCCGAATACCGTGACGAGATGTTCGCCTTCATCCGCGCGGGGAGTGGGGCGGAGAGTGAGCCCGCCCGATTCCTGCCGCAGCACAGTTTCCATCTCGGCGCTTTTGTGGCGCTGGCCGGAGCATCCGGAGGGCTTCTCGGGGTTGCGCTCGGCGCCGTGCTGATCTCCTACATGTCGTATTACGTCGGGGCCCTCGCAGCGGCGGGTGGATCGCCGGCACTCGCCCTTCTCCTGGGCTGGCCTCCCTGGGCAATCTTGAGGGTGGTGGCCTACGCCCTGCTGGGCGTGGCCCTGTCGCGGCCGGTTCTGTGCGCGGTCAGCCGGCGGGTTCCCCGGGTTCTGCCGGGGCCGGAGCGATCGAGCGACAACGTGACGAGCATCCGAGTGCATGACCCCTGGAGAACCTGGTATCTCGCCGCTTTCACACTGCTCGTCGCCGACGCCCTCCTCAAAGCACTCTTAGCGCCGACTTGGGCCGTCCTTCTGCGACCCTGCCTGCGGGCTCCTTGACACCTTTACGCGCCCGTCGCTAGCATGGACAAGCCCTTGAACCAGGAGGGTCTCGGAGGTGTCCGGCATGGCACCGCGCGTGGTTGAGGGGGCGCTCGACGGCAAGGGTCTGCGCATCGGAGTGGTCGTCAGCCGTTTCAACGACTTCATCTGCGAGCGTCTTCTCCAGGGAGCGCTCGATTGCCTGCTGCGCCACGGCGTCGCCGACAAGGATATCGTCGTGGCCCGCGTGCCCGGAGCCTTCGAAATCCCGCTTGCGGCTCGCCGACTCGCGCTCTCGAGACGCTTCGACGCGGTCGTCTGCGTCGGCGCCGTCATCCGTGGAGAGACATCGCATTACGAGCAGGTCTGTGCGGAGGTCGCACGCGGCGTGGCGGCCGTGGCGCTCGAGACCGGACTTCCCGTGACCTTCGGGGTCCTGACGACGGAAACCCTGCACCAGGCGATTGAGCGTGCCGGCGCCAAGGGTGGGAACAAGGGCTGGGACGCGGCGCTGGCAGCCATCGAAATGGTCTCCCTCCTCAAGAGCCTGGAGTGATCGTGGGGTCCAGGCGCAAGGCCCGCGAATTTGCCCTTCAGATGCTCTACCAGGCGGACGCCTCAGGGACGCCGATCGGGGAGATCCTCTCCCAGTTCTGGGCCGAGCGTGACGCCTCCGAAGAGGTTCGCGCGTTCGCCGTGAGGCTGGCGCTCGGGACGGAGGCGGCACTGGCCGAAATCGACGCCATCCTGTCGCAGAGCCTCGAGCACTGGCGCCTCGATCGTCTCGCTATCGTCGATCGAAACATTCTGAGACTGGCAGTGTACGAGTTCCTCCACGAGCCAGAGACCCCGCGGATCGTCGTCATCGACGAGGCGATCGAAGTGGCCAAGAGGTTCGGCGGGGAGGACTCCTCGCAATTCACCAACGGGATCCTTGATGCTGTCCGGAAGAGGCTCGAGGCCTCAGGACGATCAGGAACCGTTTCGGCCTGATCATCGCCCGCCTCCTGCTTACGAATCCGTAATTCTGCACGCGAGTGGCCCGGCCAATTAATAGACCTAGATTCTACCTCTTGGCGTCCATTCACGCCGTCCGGAGGGTCCTTTGAGCGTTGTCGGCAGCCTGGAAGACCTGTCCTTCCCCGACATCCTGCAGGTCATCCACGTCAGCCGTCAGTCCGGCACCCTGGTCCTGCAGGGGGAGGATACGGAGCGCAGAGTCCGGTTCCGGAATGGTCTGGTGTGCGGCGCGACTCTCGGGCGAGAGGGCCCCGAGCTCGAAGACGTCCTGGTGCAGAAGGGGATCGTCGACCGATCCGCTCTCGAGGCGGCGCGGGCGCGGCAGGCGGTCACCTCAGAGCCGCTCTCGAGCGTCCTGGTGGACCTGGGCGCGGTCTCCCAGGAGACTGTGGAGGGCGTGGTGCGCGAGGAGCTTCGGTCGATCCTGCGCTCGCTGGTGTTGCTGCAGGAGGGCGAGTTCCGCTTCGAGCTCGAGGAGGAAGGCCCGCCGGGCGGGCCCGGACGGGCGCTGGAGCAAGGCCTGGGCCCGGAAAGCATCCTGCAGGACCTCGACATCCCCCAACCCGCCGGTCCTCGTGTGGAGCGGCGCGCCCGGCGGCCACGCGTGCCGCGGGATGTCCTGCTGGTGATCGACCGGTCTGTGGTGCGCATGGCGCTGAAGGAGGAGCTCCTGCGACGTCACTTTCAGGTCGAAGCCTGCGCGACTCCGTCGGCCGGGGTGGATCTGGCACGTTCGCTGGTCGCCCGGGGGGTACCGTTCGCCCTCGTGTGCGATCTAATCCTGCCCGAAGCCACCGGTGCCGGGTGGAGCGGCGGCCTGGAGCTGCTCCGGCAGATCCGCAGGATCGCACCGGAGGTGGTGGCGATCATGGTGGGCGAGGTGCGCGACGCGACGGCCGCCCGGGCGGTTGAACAGGCGGGGGCGCTCGGGTACGTGCCGCTCCCGGACCTCGGGAGTGCAACTCTGGAGCAGGTCGGGGCACGCCTGGGGGAATTCTGCGCGGCGGTGCGTGTGGCTCTCTGGCAACCCGATCGACTGTCCACGAGGGAGGAACAGGCGATTGAGGGTCGTGTGCGGGCGGTCGACCACCTATCCCTCCTGCGCGGGCTGATCGGTGAGATCCATGCGGATGAGGAAATCGAGATCCCCCTGCTGGTACTCCGTCTGGCGGCGGAGTATTTCGAACGCGGCATCCTGTTCTCGGTGCGCAACGGGGAGGGGCGCGGCATGGGCGCCTTCGGTGGGGAAGCAGCGGCAGGCAGTGGGGGCCTGGACGAGCGCATCCGCGGGGTGTCGATTCCCCTGGCGTCGGGCTCTGTGTTGCAACGGGCGGTGGAAGGGCGAATCACCTACATCGGGCCGATTCCCGCGTCGCGGGCCAACACCGCGCTGCTCGACAAGCTCGGAACGCCCGCACCGGCCGAGGCGGCCCTGCTGCCCCTCCTGAGCGGCCGGCACGTCTTCGCAATTCTGTACGGGGATAATGCCCCGAGCGGTCGGCCGGTCGCCGATTTGAGAGCCTTGGAGATCTTCGTGAGCCAGGCGGGGATGGCGCTTGAGAACGCGCTACTGCATCGCAGGATCAACGCGCTGGCGCCGGAGAGCGGCGGAAATCCGGGAGGCGCGAGAGCGTGACCGTGGGCGGGGGCCGTGGCGGCGCGGTCGCCGGTCGCTCGAGACTCGTGAGCTGCCCGGCATGCGATCGACAGTATCGCGTCGACGAGGGGCTCCTCACGGGGGGCAGACGGCTCCGCTGCGGAGGATGCCGGCACGTTTTCGCAGCCGGGGCAGCACCGCTCGTGAGGGGCGCACCAGCGGGGGCGGGCGGTCTCGCGGGCCCTTCGTCGACGAGGGAGCCGCGCCACGCCGCACCTCTGGTCCTCATCGGCGACGGTGACCGGGAGTTTCGCAACCTCCTCAAGCGCACGCTGGAAGCGATCGGCTGCCGCGTCGAAGTGACGGACGATGGAGAAGCGGCCTTCCGTTTCGCGGTCGCCCAGCGTCCCGATCTCATGATCCTGAACGTGTACCTCAGAAACCTGCTCGGTGTCGCGGTCTGCGAGGGGATCAAGAGAAGTCCCGACCTGAAGGATACGAAAGTGGCGCTCATGGGATCCGTCTTCAGGTCCGATCGGTTCGTGCGGGACCCTGGGGATCTGTACGGCGCGGACGACTACTTCGAGGACGTCATCCCGGCCGCGGAGATGCGCGG